>CALHGI010000704.1 GCA_938029995.1 uncultured cyanobacterium
CGGTAGTGGGCAAACGCTTTATTAGCTTCTGCCATCCGATGGGTTTCTTCCCGCTTACGCACCGCACCGCCTGTTTCGTTAGCAGCATCCATCAGCTCATTGGCAAGTTTAATAGCCATGCTTTTGCCAGCCCGCTGACGAGCAAACTGAGAAATCCAGCGTAGAGATAGGGCGGTACCTCTATCGGTACGAACTTCCATAGGAACTTGGTACGTGGCTCCACCAACACGACGAGCCTTCACTTCAACCAAAGGTGTAGTATTGCGCACGGCCTGTTCAAAGACTTCCAAAGGCTCATTACCAGTGCGTTCTTCAATGAGCTTAAAGGCTCCGTACACAATGCGGAGTGCCAGAGACTTTTTGCCACTGACCATGATGCGTCGAACCATCATGCTAACCAATCGGCTGCTGTATACAGAATCAGGTGGAACAACGCGCTTTTGAGCGCTCGAACGACGAGACATAGTAATCCTTGGATAAGAGGTATGAGTTGAGTGCTAAGAGTCGACTAACGTCGACAATGTATAGCTAGAGAGTTTTGTGGCGCATACACTAGCAAACGCACTGCAACTACACGAAAGTTAAGGGACACACCCGCCCACCTCCCGTAGTGCGCTGCCGCAGAACCGTTACTCTTTAGGGCGCTTAGCGCCGTACTTTGAACGACCTTGACGGCGATCTTTCACCCCAGCGGTATCAAGGGTGCCACGGATAATGTGGTAACGAACACCAGGAAGATCTTTAACACGTCCGCCACGGATCATGACGACGGAGTGCTCTTGCAAATTATGGCCAATGCCTGGAATGTAGGCAGTTACCTCAAAACCAGACGTTAGTCGAACCCTAGCTACCTTACGCAACGCCGAGTTGGGTTTCTTAGGCGTTGTGGTGTAGACCCGAGTACAAACTCCACGTCGCTGAGGACAACTCTTCAGCGCGGGGGATTTCGTCTTCTTTTGAGCGTTACTACGCTCACTCCGAATGAGCTGTTGAATGGTTGGCATACTAAGAAAGGCAAATGCCTATTGCTTCGAAGTTTTCACAAGTCCCCATCCTATCGATTTCAGGGGTTTATTGTCAATTAATTTGCGATTGCTTATGGACCTCATATTTTGGCCAAGGCTAACCTCGGTCAAAATCAATCGCCCAGGCAAACAAAGTCTTGTCTGCCTGGGCGATTGATAAGGTATTGGCTATCTTGGGCGGTCCTAGACCGAGGCCCAAAAACGTCTAGGCTCAAACCACTTAGGTAAGGGAGTTAATGAGCACTAAAGGGTTACTACTATTTTTTGGCGTCGGTACGAGCATAATCGTCCTGGTAGCGAATGATGTCATCTTCTCCTAGGTACTCGCCATTTTGTACTTCAATTAAAATGAGGGGAATGACGCCAGAATTTTCGAGACGGTGGGCCGTGCAAGCGGGTACATAGGTGGACTGGTTAGTGCATAGGAGGATCTCCTGTTCGCCACAGACTACTTTGGCGGTACCAGACACGACGATCCAATGCTCACTGCGGTGATGGTGCATCTGAAGGCTTAGGCGATGACCGGGCTTAACCTCAATGCGCTTGATTTTATAACCTTTACCTTCCTCGAGGACGGTGAAAGAGCCCCATGGGCGAGTATCACTGAGGGGAGAGTTATTGACGGCGGTGTTTAGGCTTTCTTTACTGTCTTGGGCAGAGGACTTGGGGCGATCGTGAGTTTGGACCATGGTGATAAGTTCCTGTTTGGAAAAGTACAGATATTACTGACGGCGAAGGTTTAGTCACAGTGGACTGTGTAGGCAATGCCAAGACCAAGAAGTGCTAACCTATGCCCCATAGCAGCAGGCCCGATGACCGATGCTGACGGTTTGCCAGCGCAAAATTTGAATAGCGGTTCAATTACCGTAGTTAAGAGTATCTACAGGGATGTTTTCGTTTGCATTCTTTTAGACTCTTTAGGTTGGAAACTAGTTCCTAGAGCCTATGACTGCAATTTTGGCAATGGTATTCAATTCCGGTCCAATCATAACAGTGGATTTTGGATAGACGTCACGAGTAGGGACACCTAAAGGCTTAACTAAACGGAGTCTTCAACTTACGGGGAATACCTTAAAGGTTGCTTCAATAACCCATGGTTTTACGGATGAGGGGAATCGGGGGGAGTTAGGAAAAGCCCCAGGGCATTGTTAATGCGTGCAGCTGTGCGTGGATGGCGATTGATGAGTTGCCCCCCCAGGTAGAGGCTAGATGAGCTACCTCCGTCTAAGTTCAGGGCTTCGGTACAGCCAAGTTTTTGTAATATCTGGGCAGTTTCTGCCAGGGTGGGGCCACGGCCCCCAACGCGATTTTGAATAGTCGTTAGCTTGATTTGACCACTGGGGGTGAGGCCGAAAACACTCCTGGGGGCTTTACCTTCAACAAAGTTGCGGTTAAATCCTTCCCGTTGAGGATCTAGAACAATTTTCCCTTGGGTTAGGAGTAAAGGGCCAGCCCCCATAACGTGGGGAAACTGCTCGAAATTAGAGGGTTGAGACCGTTGGTCTATCTCTACGACGGTATCTGGAGAAAACCCAAGGGCAGCAGAATTAAAGGCCCTGAATACCAGTAGGTAGCCTCCGGTGGGGATTGGAATCGTATCTTGGCCAGCGGTACCGAGGGAACGCTGGTGGCTCACTTGATTGTTTTGGACTGTGACGACAATTTCATTGTCGACCAGGGTGGTGTACTGGGTTCCCCAATCATCGGTATAGCGGGCGATGCCAGCTTTAACGTAGCCACTGTTAAGGGTATCAATGGGAAAGGTCTGGTTGTTGGCGGTGACGGTAGTGGGGAGGGCAAGGCGGCCCATGATGACGTTACCTTGGTCATCCCAACCCACTGCCCCACGATCTAGGATAGGCCCAGAAATCCAACGGTTGTTATGGCGCAGGGCTCCTAATGGCAACTGATTATTACGGTTAAAAAAGCCGCCGTTGATCAAGGCTGTGGTCTGCCACTGATGGGCCAGGTCCTTGGGGGGTTTAATGCCACTGGCCTGGTGGGGGAACGCCATCAGGGGTAGTAGGGCTGCGTCGGAATGCTTGGGTTCTAGGGTGACGGTGTGGACAGGGAACCGCTGACCATTGAGGGCAACATAGCGCTGCTGAAATTGAATACCTTTAGCCCAGAGAATTTCTTTGGGTTGAAGGGCATCGGGGCGAATATCGATCACGAGACGATTGGGCTGGGCTAAGCTCCAAACATGGGGTCGGAGATGGTCGGCCACCGTGAGGGTAAGGGTGGTGCGCTGGGCGTTGGAACTAATGTTGAGGCTTTTTAAGGTGCTATTGGGCACCAGCTTAAAGCGTTTGATCGTAGCTTCGGCCATGGCCGCATCCACGGTCACCGTAATGCTATTGGCCGCCGGGCTCACCTGCCACCCAGCGGACTGGCTTAAGTCTAGGACTAGCCGAGAGCCCCAAGTTTGGCGACCCTGGCGAATCGCCATAATCTGGCTAGGGGGTAGTTGAAGCTCTAGGACGGAGCCCTGGGGGGTGGCCCGCCAGCCATACTGACGGACAAGGGGAGCAATGTCTAGATAGCGATTATTTTGATAGTGCCAGGCGGGCAAGGGCAACCGACCTTGATTTGGGGGGATAAACCAGGTGACGGGTTGCTCGGTGGGGGTGCGGGTACTGCCTAGGTCTACACCGAGTTGGGTTGCGATCGCACCATCCGCAATCCCAATCAGATCACGTCGCTGCTGCCAAGCACCCTG
>CALHGI010000705.1 GCA_938029995.1 uncultured cyanobacterium
ATCTAGGGCAACCATGGTGCGATCAATCACCACCTGATCCAGGGCATCTAGTCCCATCAATTCACGGGCAATCTTTTCATACACATTGTTGACCGCCTTAAGTACCCCTTTGCCCCCGTAGCGCGCGTCCCCATCTCTGAGTTCATGGGCTTCAAAGGTACCTGTCGATGCGCCACTAGGAACCTGGGCTAGGCCCATCGCTCCCCCAGACAAGTAGACTTCAGCTTCAATGGTAGGGCGGCCTCGAGAATCTAAAATTTCGCGGGCATGAATCTCTTCAATCGTGGTTTCAAGTAAGTCAATCATTAATTTGTGCTTCCTTGTGGATTAACTATGGGTCAATAATTGGCACGGTGCTGAGCCTTGGGATAACGGATCTGCGAAATTCGGATAGATTGCGTCATTCCCAGATCCGTTATCCCCTAAATCAGCAACGGCATAATTGGGGGGTGTGTAGGACTCACTCGTCGATTGTTCGGTCTCTTAATAGATGAACAGTCGCACGATAAACCAGCATACGGTGCTATCTTGCATAACCGATAGTGCGACGACGCAAAAATGTAAGGAAAAGCACATCAATATGCGTAGATAAACGGTTCTAAGCCATCATAGAAGCTCGACCAGCGCTAGGATTAGTTCACAAAGCTCAACTATTAAGCTCAACTAAGGGAGAAGAGGCGATGCGTTTATTGCACACAATGTTGCGGGTGGGCAATCTGGATAAATCCCTCCAATTTTATTGCGATGTTTTGGGTATGACCCTGCTGCGCCGGAAAGACTACCCAGGGGGCAAATTTACCCTGGCGTTTGTGGGCTACGGCGACGAAAGCGATCATACGGTGCTAGAGCTGACCCACAATTGGGGGGTGGAATCCTATGACCTGGGGGACGGCTATGGCCACATTGCCCTGGGTGTAGATGACATCTACAAAACCTGTGAAGCGATCAAAGCGCGGGGTGGTAAGGTTGTGCGGGAACCAGGCCCCATGAAACATGGTTCAACGGTGATTGCCTTTGTGAGCGATCCCGACGGCTATAAAGTGGAGCTGATTCAACTCAAAAACCAGGCCACTGCTCAGCCCCAAACAGCAACGGCAACAGTTTAAAGAGCGGTTGAGGGGGCCGTAGGCTGTAGACCCCCCCTCAACCTATTGAGCCCACTCCTCCACTTGATATACTTAATTGTTCGTTTCCCTGCCAGATCCATTCAGACCTAATGCAGCCATCCAATCCTGATAAATTTACCGCCAAGGCATGGGATGCAATTGTTGCAGCTCAAGAGGTCGCTCGGCGCTTTCGCCAGCAGTACCTTGAAGTTGAACATGTGATGGTGGCGCTGATTGAACAGCAGGGCCTAGCCGACACGGTATTGGCCAAGGCAAATCTGGAGCCAGACCTGGTTTCACAAGAGCTATCAACGTTTGCCCAGCGACAGGCACGGGGACGCGCAACGGCAGATAGCAATTTGTATTTGGGCCAAAGCCTCGATCGAATGCTCGATCAGGCCGAAGCGGCCCGTCAGCTGTTGCAGGATGACATTATTTCCGTCGAGCACCTGCTGCTGGGGTTTGCTGAAGACGAACGCATTGGCCGCAGGCTGCTAAAGGGTTTCGACCTAGACGTGGCAGACATTAGGGCGGCGATCAACCAGGTGCGCGGCAAGCAAAAAGCAACGGGACAAAATCCTGAGGAAGCTTACGAAGCCTTAGAAAAGTATGGTCGTGACCTCACCGAAGAAGCTAAACACGGCAAGCTTGATCCCGTCATTGGTCGAGATGAAGAAATTCGCCGGGTGATTCAGGTGGTCTCGCGACGGACCAAAAATAATCCCGTCCTCATCGGAGAACCGGGAGTGGGTAAAACGGCCATTGCCGAAGGTTTAGCCCAGCGGATCGTCAATGGCGATGTGCCTGAGTCCCTGAAGGATCGCCAGCTAATTTCCCTGGATATCGGCAGTCTGATTGCCGGGGCAAAATACCGGGGTGAATTTGAAGAACGGCTGCGCTCGGTGCTCAAGGAAGTGGCTGAGTCCGACGGTCAGGTGGTGTTGTTTATCGATGAGCTGCACACGGTGGTGGGGGCCGGTGGGGGCAATAGTAATGTGGATGCAGGTAACCTGCTCAAGCCGATTTTGGCGCGGGGGGAACTGCGGTGTATTGGTGCCACCACCGTCGATGAATATCGCAAGCACATTGAAAAGGATGCCGCCCTAGAACGTCGGTTTCAGCAGGTTTACATTGGCCAGCCCACCGTCGATAATGCCATTTCAATTTTGCGGGGCCTAAAGGAGCGCTATGAGGCTCACCACGGCGTCAAGATTGTGGACTCGGCCCTGGTGGCTGCCGCCACCCTGTCGGACCGCTACATTAGCGATCGCTTTTTGCCGGACAAGGCCATTGACCTGATCGATGAAGCCGCCGCCAAGCTAAAAATGGAGATTACCTCCAAGCCGGTGGAATTAGAAACCATCGATCGACGGTTGCGTCAGCTAGAAATGGAAAAACTCTCCCTGCAAGGGGAAGAGACAACGTCTCGGACATCGAAACAGCGCCTCACACGGATTAATAAAGAGATTGAAAAGCTGTCGATCAAACAGCAAAAGCTAACGGCCCAATGGCAGTCTGAAAAGCAGGCGCTGGATGCCATTAAGGCCCTGAAGCAAGAAGAAGATCAGCTCCGGGTGCAGGTGGAACAGGCGGAGCGGGCCTATGACCTAAACCGGGCGGCCCAGATTAAGTATGGTCGGTTGGAAGCCGTACAGCAAGAGCTAGAGATTTTGGATACTGAACTGCAAACGATGCAGGATAAAGGGTCCACCCTGCTACGGGAGCAGGTGAGCGAATCGGACATTGCCGAAATTGTCGCCAATTGGACCGGCATTCCCGTGAATCGTCTGATGGAAACCGAGCGACAAAAGCTGTTGCAATTAGAGGGTTATTTGCATCAACGGGTGGTGGGGCAAAGTGAAGCGGTAACCGCTGTATCTGCGGCCATTCGACGGGCCAGGGCTGGGATGAAAGATCCCGGTCGCCCCATTGGTTCATTTTTGTTTATGGGACCAACCGGTGTGGGTAAGACGGAGTTGGCCCGAGCCCTGGCCGACTGTTTGTTTGATACGGAAGAAGCCATGATCCGGGTGGACATGTCGGAATATATGGAAAAACATTCCGTGGCCCGACTGATTGGGGCCCCCCCGGGCTATGTGGGCTACGAAGAAGGCGGCCAGTTAACCGAAGCGGTGCGACGCCATCCCTACGCTGTGGTGCTGTTGGATGAGGTGGAAAAGGCGCACCCTGATGTGTTTAATATTTTGTTGCAGGTTTTGGACGATGGCCGGATCACTGATTCCCAAGGCCGGACAGTGGACTTGAGCAACACGGTGATTGTGATGACTAGCAACATTGGTAGCGATCACATTCTGGATGTAGCGGGGGATGACTCGAAATTTGAGGAAATGCAGGAACGGGTACTAGGGTCCCTGCGGGGACACTTCCGCCCCGAGTTTCTCAATCGGGTGGACGATTTGATTATCT
>CALHGI010000706.1 GCA_938029995.1 uncultured cyanobacterium
GGCTTAATTGTTGAGCCCACAACGGTGGCTACGGTGCATTCTTTCTATGAAGAAGGTGAACATGAGGATTTCCATGGCATTTGGGTGATTTACCTTACCCGACTGCTGGGGGGAACCCTGCGGGATGAAGTGATGGGGACCACAGATCGATGTCAGTGGTGGCCACAAACTGACCTTAAAACAATTGAACTTGTGAACTTAGCTAGACTGGGCGTAAACCTTGTTTTTCCACCAAGATGACGCACGGCCCACCTTGGGCTGAAAGTCCCAAGGTTATTTGCCCCCACACCACCGGCCATCGCGGGAAAAACGCAGCGTAGGCGAGGGGGGAAATAACAGAACTAGTTTTGGGCTGCTTCATAACGGTTGTGATGGGGATGAGTTACTGAACAGGGTTCGCAAAGACCAAAGAATTCGAGGGTGTGATAGTAGATTGTGAAGGAGCCAGCGTGCTGGTGTGCAGATGCTAGCCCCTTCAAAGGACAGGTATCTAGGGGAAACGATTGTCCACAGTCCAAACAGGTCATGTAGTGACGGTCCTGCTCCACGGCATTGTACAGCGTCTCCCCCGCCAGGGTTACTCGATGCTGCACTCGTCCCATTCGCTTTAGTGCGTCCAAAGCTCGATACACCGTTGCTAACCCAATCCGCTGATGTGCCTTGATCAGCGTATAAAGCGCCTGGGCCGAGATCGGCTCTGGCTGTTGCTGTAGTGCCTTAAGGACTGCTGTTTGAGCTGGGGTGCAATGAGCCATAGCCTACGTCGCATCCATTTTGGAAAAAATAATGTAAGATAGCCAAAAATGATAATCATTATCATATACTTTATGCCATCTCCATCGATACCAAAAGGGAAATAGCAATGTCTGGACTGAATCAACGGGCGTATCAACGTCAGGTACAGCAGTTATCGGTTATGGCCCTAGGGGCTTTAGTCACCCTGGGTGGCTGTACGGCGACTCCTACGGCCACCAGTGAAGCAGATACCCCAGGGGCGGTTGCTATCTCTGAAGACTCATTGCAGGTGGTCACAACGTTTTTACCCATCACCCAATTTACTAAGGCGGTAGCAGGCGATCGCGCTGAGGTAGTACAGCTGCTACCCACCAATACAGGCCCCCATGACTTCCAGTCCAAACCCAGCGATGTTCAGGCGGTAGCCAATGCGGATGTGTTGATCAAAAACGGTCTGGAGGTGGAGTTCTTTTTGGATAGCCTGATTGAGAATGCGGCAAATTCGGATCTAGTCACCATCGACTCTAGTGAAGACATCGTTGCGTTGGCCAGTGATGGTGCCCACGGTGAGGAAGACGGCCATGATGACCATGGGGAAGACGACGGCCATGGCGACCATGCTGACGAAAAGGGGCACGATGATCATGAAGACGACGACCACGGCGACCACGCAGAAGAGGGGCATGATGACCATGGGGAAGAGGTCCATGCGAAGGGCGACGGCCATGACCACGGTGAATTTGATCCCCATATTTGGTTGGACCCCAAACGAGCCGTTGAACAGGTGGAAAATATTCGCGATGGGTTAATTGCCGCCGATCCCGAAGGAGAGGCTGAATATACCGCTAACGCGGCTGCATTTATTACTGAACTGCAAGCCTTAGATGCCGATATTACGGAAACATTGGCCCCCTTTGGTGGACAGACCTTTGTCGTGTTCCATGATTTTGCCACCTACTTTGCCGAGAGCTATGGGTTGGATGCCGAAATTCTGGTGGGTCTTCCTGAAGAGAACCCGTCTCCAGACGATGTGAAACGGGTGATGGACACAGTCCAGGCGAAAGGGTTAAAAACGATTATGACCGAACCCCAGGTAGGGGAATCGTCCTTTAAAGCGATCGCACAGGATCTTTCCATTGGAGTCAGCGAGTTTGACCCCCTAGAAGTGGGTGCTTCAGATGCGGTGGAGCCCGACTACTACCTGACCACCATGCGGCAGAATGCTGAGAACCTGGCAGCTAGTCTGGAGGGCTCGAATTAATTCTGCTATTGGTTATAACCTTAGTTCGGAGCATGATTGTATGGGGCCAGGAGAAAACAGTTGAACGATCCAGTCTTAGTCGTTAAAGAGTTAACGGTTGACCGAGAGGCCTATGTTGCCGTTCAGAATGTATCGTTTACCGTGCCAGCTGGTATGGATACGGCCATTGTGGGTCCCAACGGAGCCGGAAAAAGTACTCTGATCCAGGCTATTTTGGGTATTTTGCCCCGTCGGTCGGGGGAGGTCTTTGTCCTGGGACAGCCCCTATCTCCTGGCGGCAAACTGCCGCCAGCGGTCAGACAACAGATTGCCTATCTGCCCCAGAATTTTCTGTTTGATCGCCGCATTCCCATTACCGTTAGGGAGTTCGTCGGGTTGGGTTGGGACCGGCTGGGACTGCAGCTGCCCTGGACGGGGGGGCGGGCTCGCCGCCATGCGATCCAACAGGCATTGAATCAGGTAGATGCCTGGCACTTGTGCCAACAGCCTGTGAGTGCCCTGTCGGGGGGAGAACTGAAGCGGGTGCTGCTGGCCTATTGCTTGGTGCGGCCTCGCCGGTTGCTAGTGCTCGATGAGGCTCCAGCCGGTTTGGATGTGCGCAGTGAATCGGAATTTTATCGGTTGCTGCATCAGCTTAAAAAAGACCAGGGATGGGCTATTTTGCAAGTCTCCCACGATTTGGATATGGTGCGCCGCAGTTGCGATCGCGTTCTCTGTATCAATCGCACCCTGCTGTGCCAGGGCACCCCAGATCACTCCCTCACCCCAGAAAACTTATCCCTAGCCTATGGGCCCGAGTTTGTTCGCTATCGCCATTCTTGCTAATCCTGCACTCCACCATGACAATCCAAGCTGAATTCACCCGTGTAATTGACCTGTTGCAGCTGCCCTTTATGCATCGGGCACTGATGGGCAGCGTTCTCACCGGACTGATGGGCGGCTTAATGGGCAGCTTTACCATTCTCCGACAGCTTTCTTTTTTTAGTGATGCCTTGGGGGAATCTGCCCTCCTTGGCATTGGTATTGGGGTATTGTTGGGGCTTGATCCATCCTGGGTCATCCTGCCCTTTGCCGCCCTGTTTGCCCTGGGGGTTGCGTACTTCTTGGAACGCACCCATCTCTGGACCGATGCCCTGCTAAACATTGTCTGCTCATCGTCCTTGGCCATTGGCATTATCTTGCTGAGTTTTCGGGACGACTATAAGGGCGGCATCACCCATTTGTTATTTGGCGATATCCTGGCGGTGCGCACATCTGACCTGGTTTTTAGCGGCCTGATGTTAGTCGCCTGTGTCATTTTCATTGGGCTGACCTTGCGCTCTCAAATTCTCCTCACACTCCATGAATCCATGGCGATTGCCCGGGGCGTATCGGTGTCTGCCCAGCGTACGGCGTTTATCGTATTGTTGTCCCTGGTGGTGGGTATTTCCATCAAGGCCATTGGTGTTTTGCTCATTAGCGCATTTGTGGTGATTCCCGCCTGTGCCGCCCGTCTCCTCAGTCGCACCTTTGTTCAGTACATTCTCATTTCAGCCGGATTAGGGGCGCTAAGTGCCGTCATCGGCATGATAATCTCTGCCTTTTTTGATTTACCCTCGGGTCCCAGTATTGTTACCGCCCAACTGGCTATTTTTCTGTTATCGATGCTCGCCCCCAATCGCCGCAGGTTAGTCCTGTAAAGGAGATGCCGTTGACTTCGACTCCGCTCAGCCAACTGTTCCCTGAGCGAAGTCGACGTTCCCTGAGCGAAGTCGACGTTCCCTGAGCGGAGTCGAAGGGAAGCGTCTTCTTTGGAGTTAGCTAACCCACCCATTACTTTTGGAGTTTATTCCATGGCAGCCCCCACAGCCCCCGGTTCCACCAAAAGAGGAATGCCCGTCACCATTATCACTGGG
>CALHGI010000707.1 GCA_938029995.1 uncultured cyanobacterium
CTGGGATTTTGTTGAATGGTTATGTAATTTCTCCCATGGGGAGAACCTGAAAGCTGTAAATCTACAGAGAGAAGTCTTTTTCAACATAAAACCGCAGGGGATTATGGCGTATCTCCTGCGGTCAATTAGCGGTCAATTAAACCTATCGGATCAAGGGCCGATTATAGGGTCAAGGACTGGGGATTATTCTCAATCAGGTCCGCTAGATCCTTTAGGAAGGCAGCTCCATCAGCCCCGTAGATGATGCGGTGATCACAGGTGATATTGACCGTCATCTGCTTTTTCACACCAAACATGCCATTGGCATCGGCAACGACGGTGGACTTAGCGCCACCAATGGCCAAAATTGACCCCGTACCGGGGGGCAAAATAGCATCAAAACTATTCACACCAAACATGCCCAGGTTAGACAGGGTGAAGGTGCCCGTCGTATATTCCTCGGGCTGGAGCTGCTTACTACGGGAGCGGGCTACGAGATCTTTCCAGGTGCGGGACAGGGAGTAGATGTCCATTTGATCGGCTCCGCGTAGTACGGGGGTAATTAAACCACCGTCGGGCATGGCCACGGCCACAGCCACGTTAATGCTGCCGTTGTACTGGATACCGGCGTCGGTGTAGCTGGCATTGACAATGGGGTGCTTGGTGAGGGTGACAGCCACGGCCTTGGAAAGCAGACCGGTCATGGTCACGCCCTTGGGTTTGATTTGCTTGTAAAGGGCGTCTAGGGCGTCCGTGGTGATGGTGTAGCTGGCACGGAAGACGGGCACGGAGAGGCTGGCGTTCATGTTGCGAACGACGGCCTGCTGCATGGTGTTGAAAGCGGTGACCTGGCCAGGGACCGGTGGTGGGGCGGTGGGGGCCGCCGGTATGGCGGGAGCCGCTGGGGCCGCGGATATGCCAGGGGCGGTCACGGGGGTAGGTGTTTGACCGGCGGCTTTTTCGACGTCCTGGGCAATGACACGACCGTGGGGGCCAGAACCCACCAGGGTTTTGATGTCTACTTTGAGTTGCTTGGCTAGCTTTTTAGCGCGGGGTGAGGCGATGAGGCGACCGCTGGGGGCGGCACTGCCATTTTGCGCGGCGGCGGGTGCCGCAACGGCGGTTGCTGCAGCGACGGCAACGGGCTCGGGAGCGGCGGCCGGGGCGGCGGCGGCCGGGGCGGATGAACTAGCAGCAGCGGCGGCCCCTTGCTGTTTGGCGGCTTCGATTTCGGCTTCGGTTTCGGCTAGAAGTGCGATCGCACTTCCCACGGTCGCCACATCACCGGCTTCTACCACGATGGTGGCCAGATACCCTTCATAGAAGGATTCCACATCCATGTCAGCCTTATCGGACTCAACGACAACAACGGTTTCACCCTTTTCGACTTTGTCACCAGGGGCTTTTGTCCAAGAAACGATTTTGCCCTCGGTCATAGTTGAGCTAAGGGCGGGCATGAACACTTCGCGAATCATTGGGAAATTCCGGGACGGGTTGACAACAAATAGGATGACGAACCGTAGCGGCACGCCAGCACCTTATTCTAAAAGACTTTGGCCATTGATTAAATGGGAAGTCAAAGAAAAAACCAGCGGCCGATTAACCGCTGGTTTAATTGGAAGATGTATGGGTTGATTTGGTGTAAATAACTCGGGATTCTTTTGCCAAGGAAAAAGGCTATGTCGGTTAAGGACAGCCTGCTGGGCTTTGAATCCTGGAGATGGGCCGTCGGTGGACCGTCGGTGGGCCGACGTTTAAACGTCAGTGGGCCGTCGGTGGGCGTCACCCACCCTAGGGTGGGCGGCTGGAGTCATGGGCCGGGCCCATCCTACATTTCGCCGCGAATTTCTTCGATTACACCGTCCCGCAGCAGCAGTTCCACCTGCATTTTTTTGACCAGGTTATCGCCAGTGGCGGCTTTGAAGAAGCCGTCGATTTGGCCTTGGCTAACTTCTTTATTCAGCTCTAGGGTCTGCACCTGCTGAAGCTGCTGAAGAATCTGATTTTTTTGCTGGAGTAGCTTATTTTTGTCTTCGTTAAGTTTGTTTTGGACGGCGGCCATCTGCTTCTGAATAGCTTCGTTAGCTTCTTGCTTTTGCAGTTCGCTAACCATGCGTTGCCCTTGCATTTCTAGCTGCTGTAGGCGACTGTCAATACCGTTAATTTGCTTCTGTAGCTGGTTCTGGGCTTCTTCTTTCCAAAGGGGGGTGACGACGGCTTTAACGTTGATGACTCGCTTTAGGAGAAGTTGAGATTGCGAAGCGTCCATAAGATTATGAATAGGTAGCTTTAGTGATCAATTTCACTAGGTATATTACCCTTTCAGACAAAAAAGAGCGCGATTGAAAGATTTTCTGTGGTTTTGTAACGGTGGATTATTGATGGGGCCAACAGGTTCACCCCATCAATAATCGGGCATAAAAACCGGGAATAACGGTCAATCTTTGCCCGTGGGCAGTGGTTACGACCCGAATAACCCCTCAATCACGTCCTGATAGGTCCGCGTTACCACGGGACGCTTGATTTTCATCGTCTGGGTCAGCATGCCATTCTCGATGGAGAAGGGCTCGCTGAGGAGGGTAAAGGGGCCGATGCGCTCATCGGGGCGGTAGCCTGGACGGGCTTTGACCTCGCGGGTGAGTTCCTGTTTAAACAGGGCCTGAACCTTGGGATTGTCCAGGGCCGTAGCGGGGTTGGACTCGTCAATAGTGATACCTTGACTAGCCGCCCACTGACTGAGGGCCTCACCATTGGGAACGATCAGGGCGCCGAGGACTTTTTGGTCTTGGCCGACGAGCATGATTTGGTCCACGTAGGCGCTGCTGGCACAGGCGTTTTCCACGGGCTGGGGTTCAATGTTTTCGCCGTTGGTGAGGACAATGGTGTCCTTGGCCCGGCCGGTGATGACCAGATCGCCATTGGGGGTAATTTTGCCCAGATCCCCGGTGTCAAACCAGCCGTCGGCGTCAATGGCTTTGGTGGTGGCGTCAGGATTTTTGTAGTAGCCCTGCATGACCTGGGGGCCTCGAACGAGCACTAAGCCCTGTTCACCCTGGGACACGTCCTGCCGGGTATCTAGGTTGACAATGCGGGTTTCGGTGCCCGGTATGGCATTACCGTCCGCCCCTCGGAGGTTTTGCCAGGGGCGGCGCACATGGGTGATGGGGGCGGTTTCGGTGAGGCCATAGCCGCCGAGAATATCTACGCCGATGATTTCGTAGAAGTCTTCTAGGTGGTCGGCAATGGACCCGCCACCGCTAACGACAAAGTCGATTTGGCCACCGGTGGCTTCGCGGACTTTTTTGTACACCATGGTGTCGCCCAGCTTGTGGACGGGCCATAGAACCGAGGCTTGGGTGCGGGCCATGGCCCGTTCCAGGGCCGTAGGGTTTTGGTCGAGGCTGAGGCCATCGGCGAGGCGCTTGGCTGTGATGTAGCGCTGGCTCTGGTGGAGGAAAAAGTTGATCAGCTTTTGTTTGCTTTCGGGCTGTTCGCGAAATTGCTTTTGGACGCCTTCGTAAATGGATTCCCACAGGCGGGGGACTCCCACCATATAGCTGGGTTTATAGGCTTTAAGGTCTTTTTTGACGTAGCGAATGTTGGTGTAGATCTGGTGGACGCCCTGGGACAGGGTGAAGTATTCAAAGCTGCGTTCGTAGCAGTGCCAAATGGGCAAAATGCTCATGACTTTGGCCCCAGGGGCCGGATGTACGACACTACAGGCGCCGGTGACCTGGGAGAGCAGATTTCCCTGGCTAAGCATGACGCCCTTGGGCCTGCCGGAGGTGCCGGAGGTGTACATCAGGGTGGCGAGGGTGGTGCGATCGCACTCCACCGGCTTCACCTCTACCCCCGCCCCCAGCTCCATGATCTGATTAAAATTCAGCAGCTGAGCCGTCGTCTCTAGCTGGGGCGTTTCATCGGACAGCACCGCAATAAACCGTAAGTTTTTATCCCCCAGCCGATCCGCCAGCTTGGTCAGAGTGGCCTGATCCTGCACCACCATCGCCACCGCATCACTGTTGTCAAGAATAAAGGCCAGCTCATCCTTATCCGCTTGGGAGCCCCGCACCGCGTCCACTGCCCCCACCGTCATGATCCCCTGATCCACCACCAGCCAACGGGGCTGATTATCCGAGAACAGGGCAATCTTATCCTGGGGTTGAATGCCCAGGCTTTGCAGTCCGGCGGCAAACTGTTTAATCTGTTGAGCCAGTTCGCCATAGGTCAGTTTGCGACTAGGCGTGCCGTGGGGATCTTCTAACGCCGTTTGATGGGGAAATCGCTCCGCGACAATGGGCCAAATCTCTGCCACCGACTGGATATGGCTATAGTCAATGGCCTGACTCAGATTTTGTTTTTCTTGGGGGCTTAGGGTGGCAGCAGTCATAGAAATGTCCTATAAAACGATGTCTTAAAATGCTGTGGGGAAAGAATGGATACCCTTGGGCGAGGGAACGCGATGGGGTTTAACTGGGGCGTGGTGTATGCCGTCAGCGGACCCGCTCGAAGTGAGCATTTTTTAGCGGGCCGGTTCAATGCAGACCGGGCGTTAATCCGCTATCGCTGTAGCACCCACAACTCAAAATTAATCTACCGCTAATATCCTATCCGTGTGGATTTTATAGTTTCGTTGGTAAACCCTGCACCTGTGGCCCCACCTAGACCAGTCCAACAACTGTCAAACCTAGGCAGGTGACCATGGCTAGCCCTGACCATTAACGTTACGTTAGGTAACAACATCCGTGTTCCTGAACCTATGCGTCCACTATTTTCCGGTCCCCTAACGGTTGAATCGCTAGAAATTCCGATCCAGGATTTACCCCCCAAGCTAAAGGGTACGGTAATTGTCCAACTGTCAGATTTTCACTATGACGGGCAGCGCCTGTCAGAACAAATGTTGGCGGAGGCCGTCGCCACCATACCCACCCTCAACCCAGATTTGGTGGTGTTTACCGGCGATTTCATCACCCATGAACCCGACCCCATCCACCAGTTAGTAGCCCGGCTTACCCCCATCGCCCAGGCATGTCCCACCTACGCCGTCCTAGGCAACCACGACAACTACTGGCCCACAGCTCGGCCAACCGTCACAGCCGCCCTCACCAGCATCAACATCCCCGTCCTTTGGAATCAAATCGCCTATCCCCTGGGCAGTGACCTGGCCCTAGTCGGGCTAGCGGACTATTACCACCAGGACTTTACCCCCAAGGTGCTCGACCAGCTGCCCCCTGACCTAGCCCGCATTGTCCTTTCCCACAATCCCGACACCGCCGAACACCTGCTCCCCTGGCGCGTCGACCTACAACTCTCAGGCCATACCCACGGCGGCCAAATCATTATCCCCGGCCTGGGAAACATGGCCTACCACTGGTTTAACCTGCGCAGGCGCTTACCTCGAGCCTTGCGCAACAGCGGGCTGCCCTACGTTAGCAATCGATGCGCCAGTGCCGTCACCCATTGGGAATGGGCCATGGGGCTGCACCAAGTCGGCCAGAATACCCTCTATGTCAATAGGGGACTAGGTACCTATGCACCGGGGCGCTTGTTCTGTAATCCAGAAATTACGGCGATTACCTTGGTTTAGGTACAAACCTTAAAGAACCCCTACATTCCCCCCACCGA
>CALHGI010000708.1 GCA_938029995.1 uncultured cyanobacterium
CGGACGGCGGCCATCACCGATGCTGGGGGGTGGCAACATTCCACCGTCACCGAAGATTTAGATCTGTCCTACCGGGCGCAAATGCGGGGATGGCAATGTGTGTATCTGCCCAACATTCGAGTACCGGCGGAGCTACCCATGGAGATGAACTCGTTTAAGTCCCAACAGTTTCGGTGGGCTAAGGGGGCTAGCCAGGTGGCAAAACAACTGCTGCCGTCTATTTTGAGGGCCGATTTGCCCGCCCATATTAAGTGGGAGGCCTTTTTCCATCTGACGAATAACTTTAACTATCTGTTGATGACGTTGCTCCTGTTGTTGTCTTTGCCATATCAGCTATATGTGATGCCCTATAGCTGGCAGTATGCGATGTTTTTCCATATGCCGATTTCTTTGATTACCAGCCTCAGTTTGGTTAGTTTTTATTTGATTGCCCAGCGCCAACCCAAGGACACGTGGCTGTCTTGGGATTTGATCCGCAACCTGTTGTTGTTAATGGGGGTGGGTATTGGCCTCAGCTTAAATCAATCTTTGGCGGTGTGTGACGGTCTGTTTCACAGTAATACGGACTTTATTCGGACGCCGAAGCATGGGGTGATTGGCCCGACGGAAAATTGGCTGGATAAGAAATATCGGGCGGCGAAGAACTGGGTGCCCTATTTGGAGCTGGCCATGGTGGTGTATTTATTGCTGACCATTGCGATCGCACTTTCCAATCACCACTATCTCTCCCTACCGTTTTTGGTCCTATTCCTGGCAGGCTACGGGTACACCTTTAGCCTCAGCGTTTTCCAAACTCGCTAGTCGCTCAGCTTTGTCACCGCCAAGCGCAGTCCTAGCAAGATTAAAACTGCCCCCGTCACCCGCTCTAACCAATGGGAGATACTCACCAATAGCCGTTTGACCCAGCGCTGAGAAATCAGTAAGGCCAATAGGGCAAACCAAACCAACGACTGTACCGCCACAGTGGCACCATAAAGTGCCTGGGTGGCCAATGGCGTACCCGGCTGTACAATTTGGGTAAATAGGGCCAAGAAGAACAGCGTGGCTTTAGGATTGAGCAAATTGCCAAACAGGCCCAGGCGAAAGGCGGCAAAGGCACTAACAATTCGTCGATTATCCTGCAAGGATGCGGCGTTCACAGGCTTGGCTTGCAAAGACTTGAGTCCTAGATAAATGAGGTAGGCTGCCCCCAGCAGTTTCAATCCGTTAAATAACAAAATCGACTGGGAAATTAGGGCGCCAATGCCCAGGAGACAATAGGTGGCGTGGATGGCATTCCCCAGGCCAATGCCCACCGCTGTATACACACCAGCCCGACGGGAATAGGCCAAACTACTGCGCAATGTGAGGGCAAAATCTGGTCCAGGGGTGACCACGGCCACTAAACCAACTACAAATACCGTTAACCAGCCAGCCCAGAATGTCATAATCCATCCGAAATAAAACTGTGCCTAGGATAGGGCACCGATAGTCTTGTGGTAGAGTCATCTGCTACCAATCATGCCAAAGACTCGCCGTTGCTGATTTAGGGGATGAACCGATCTGGAAATGACGCGATACATCAGAATTTCGCAGATCAAATCAGACCGAGGATCAGCAGCGCCAAAGACTCTAATATCCACCCAAAATACCCTTCCGTTTTGCCTGACGCTCAGCCCAGCCAAATACCAACAAACCCAGGGCAAAATAAGCTGCACCATTGGCCAGGGCTACCCCCAACAAAGAAATATCTAACCCCTGTCCACGGGCCATTAAATCTCGCAACAGTCCCGTACTGGGAAGCATGGGCAGAAAGTTAGCAACCAGCCTAGCCCGACCGCTCCATTCTTCCGTGGGAGCTGCCAACAGAAACAACAGGGCAAACTGAAAAATGGGCAAAATCTGCTGCACTCGTTTGAATATCAAGGCGCAGGAACCCATAATAAAGGCTAGGCCATAGGCCGCCAGCAACAGTGTGAGCAACGGAAAAATCAGGCCCAACGGAAACGAGAGCTGACTGCCGGTAATGCCCATTAGGATAAACAGAATCAAAACAATGATGGTCATCCGCAGGGCGAGGCTGGCCACGGCACGGGCAAAAAAGATTTTAGGGGCGGCAAAGGGGGAGAGAAAGATTTGCTCCAGGGTGCCCGTCTGGGCCTCGGCTTGAATATTAAAGGCAATGTCATTAACGATATATAGGGCCAGGGTCCACAGTACGTAGCCGACAACGACTGAATCTAGGCGATCACCAAAGTTCATGGCGGGTCCGGCCATGTATTGGGCGCTGACAAACAAACCGTAAAAAACGGTGGTAATAATAATGACACCGCCAATGATTTCGGACGGATACCGGATAAATTGAATCCAGGTACGTTTGATTTCGCCAATAAGCAGGTTGAGCATGGAATACAGAAAAGAGAATTAGAAGGGACAAAAATCTTACATCCAGCGTTCTCCCATCTCTCTTTGAAGGGAGAACTGCCAAACGGGGTGGGTTGCTATCATTAGCGCCAGCGGTCAATCCGCCCCACGCCCAGTAGGGGATTAAATATTGGCCAAGACATACCTAGCCCTCATGGTTATGGTTAATGCGTGACTCGTCATCACCATCACGAATTAGCGATAGAAATACGTCTGTCAAATCAGCTCGATCTTGCCGAATCTCTTTAATGGGCAAAGGCCGCAGAATATCCAACAGCTCGTAGAGCGCATCGCCGGGAAAGTGAACCTGATGGCCCGCCACGG
>CALHGI010000709.1 GCA_938029995.1 uncultured cyanobacterium
CCAGGGCTTCAACGCTAAATCTAAAGTTACTTAAGTTCCCTAGATCTAACTAAAATAACTAAGTAGCCTGCTTTTGGCGCTTAGCCGTAGCAGCAGCACCCGCTAAAGCCAAAAGACCCAGTAGAGTCGCAGGCTCAGGAACAGGCTCAGGATCAGATACCGAAACAGCATCAGAAATAGTCACATCACCCGTAACAGATGACGTGATGAAACCAGAGGCAAAGGTATCAACAAACAAAAAGTCAAGATCAATAATGGCTGAATCAGAGGCATAAACACCTTCAGACGCATCATCACCAGGGACATTAGCCGTACCATCAACAAAGAAACCAGCAGGACCAAAAAAGTTCTGAATCTCAGCACCAGTGTCGGAAGAAGCCACCGTTACAGCATCTGTTGCACTGGTAAAATTCCATTCCCAAGAATCAAACTCATCAGTGGAGACAAAACCGTCAGCAGCAGCAGTATCGTTAGCGATAAAGCTACCATTGATGGCAGAACCATCATCAAAAAAGCCAGTGTAATCAACATTCCAGCGGAAATTCATGGCTTGAGCAGGGGCTGCAAAAGCAGTTACGCCCAAAGCTACAGCTGCAGCAAAAACAATCTTTTTCATAGCTCTATTAATGGATTACAAACAAGGAAAGCAATGGACTAATGTGCATTAAGTCCCCCAACTGCCTCAATGGCCTGGCCAGGCCATTGAGTAAAAATTCACCGACTATGAACCAACGAGGCCACCGTTCTTACGGGTGATAACGATGGTGCTATCCCGAGGAATCGTCACACCATCAGTCGCCGCTGGGAAGTTGGTAAGAGTGGGGTCACCGTTACCGGGGTGCTGGGTGTTAGTGAATAGGGTCGTCTGGTCAGGCGTAATGGCAATACCCGTGATCTCATCACTGGCCACCCCCGTAAACAGACGACAGATTTCGCCGGTGGCAGGGTCAGCCACCAATAGCTGGTTGTTGAGGCCCTTCTGTTGACCTCCGTCAGTACCGATGAACAGACGACCGAAGCTATCTGCCCATAGGGCATCGGGGTCGCTGAACGTGGTCTCATCACCGTCTGCGTGAGTATCCTCAGCAATAAAAGGAATGGTCCAAGTAAAGGTGGTGCCGATATGGTTGTTGCCATCCACCATGCGCAGGATATGGCCATCGGGGTTGGGAGCCAATGGGCTACCAGGGCCAGTCTCTGAACGACGGCTGTTGTTAGTCATCGCCCAGAAGATAGCACCATCATTAGCAACGGTGGTCCACTCAGGACGGTCCATGGGAGTAGCACCCAAAATATCCGCCGCTACACGGGCAAATGTGAGCACCTCAGCCTGATCCTTGAATTTAGCCTTCAGCTTAGGATTGCGGATAGTTAGCTCCAGCCAACGCCCAGTACCACTCTCTCTGAACTGAGCAACGTAGAGCTTACCGTAGTCAAAGGGACTCAAACCACGGGCCCGCATGGAGCGCCAGTTAGCTTGAGAAACAAACTTATAGCAGTAGTCAAAGCGCTGGTCATCCCCCATGTAACCCACGGCACGGCCACCAGAACCGGTGGCAAAAGCAAACCCTTCGTGCTTAAAGCGACCTAGGGCAGTGCGCTTCACCGCCTTCTTAGAACCATCTTCAGGATCGATTTCAACGATCCAACCAAAGCGGTGCTGCTCATTGGCGTAGTTGGGGTTAGACAGGTTGAAACGCTCGTCGTATTGCTCCCACCCGTAGCCGAAGCCAGTGGAGCTAAAGCCATAGCGGTCCTGATTCTCATCGGGAACAAAAGCGTCTCCCGCAGAGGAACCAAAGTAACCGTTGAAGTTCTCTTCGCAAGTTAGGTAAGTGCCCCAGGGCGTGTAGCCACTACCACAGTTATTTAAGGTACCCTGGGGGACGTTATTGGCAGAGTTCTGTAAAAGAGGATGACCGGCCACAGGCCCACTGAACTCAACCTCAGTATTCACATGAATCCGGCGAGAATTCTGGCTAGCAACCCGCTCCCACTTACCGCCACTCTTCTTAATGGCAACCACCGAAACACCATGGGCGTGCTGAGATAGACGAACATCCTCCAGACTCTCAGGGGCCTCTTTACCCAACACATGGCTGTTACGGCCAAACTCGTGGTTAACGCACAGCATACCCTCGGTATTGCTAGTGCCATTCTTCGCAAAGAACCAAATACCATCGTGGCCAATGCCGACCTGGCTGGCTTGCTCAGCAGCTGTAGGGCGAGTATTAGGATTGCCTGTATACTCTGGACCACCCGGCTGAATGGAGGTGCCCCAAGGAATCAGGGACTGGTACTCATACTCATCAGAAATGGTGGGCGTAGCAGGATCGACCACAGCATCGGCAATTTTTACTGCCGTAAAGCCTAACAGGCCACTAGCCTGAGCCAATAGGGTACCGCTAGATAGGTTCGTGGCGGCAGCTGCGCCTTTTGCCAACAAGCTTTTACCAACAAATGCGCCCATGAAGCCAGCGGCTGACATAACAGCACTGCGCTTAAGCACATTACGACGGGACAAGCTAGCCTTTAGAATGTCCTCAAAGGGACGATTGCTAGATTGATTACGAATGTCGTTATCGTGAGGCATGGGATTTGATCTCCTCTCTTAGATCGCGGTTGCACCATCAATAAACATGAGCCGTAAAGCCCTCCAATCCAGCCCTTGGTTCGGACCCTTTAGTTTAGGAGAGCTTTGTTTGCCGGAAAACCTTGGCGTGAAAACACTAATCCACAAGATCC
>CALHGI010000710.1 GCA_938029995.1 uncultured cyanobacterium
CAGTTCAGGCAAAAAACCATCCTGATACAGGGGGGGCATGGCTCCAGGTTTGGTTGCCTAAGGCCTTAACGAAAAAGGACTCCGAATATTTAATACCCAGATAACCGTCAAGGCACCCGAATATTGCCGTTGCTGATTTAGGGGATGCACCGATCTGGAAATGACGCGATACATCCGAATTTCGCAGATCAAATCATACCGAGGATCAGCAGCGCCCAAATAATATTTAATACCCGGATAACCGTTAAAGCACCCAAATATTTAATACCCAGATAACCGTTAAGGCACCCAAATATTTAATACCCGGATAACCGTCAACAATGAGTAAAATTACTGGGCTATAATAAAATAGCAGTCCACCAAGTGGGCTGTAGCTTCATCTACTCAAATACCTACTCTCTCAGGGAAACGTTCCGTATCCCGCGTTCTAACTTTACTTACAGGGAGTTACCTCTGTGGATTGTTAAATCCGCTGAAGGACTTGTCTAATCAGCCATTGTCACCAACATCACCACAGCCACTATCGTCTGACGAAAAGCTGCAGAAGCTTCTGTCCCAATGGGGGGTAGCCTCTCGCAGACAGTCGGAACTGTTCATTTCCACGGGCCGCATCACCGTCAATGGTGTCAAAGCCCACATTGGCCAGCGAGCCAACCCGGCGGTGGATGATATTCGGATTGATGGTCGCCCCCTAAATCCAGATAACCGGCCAGACAAGCGGTATGTATTACTCAATAAGCCCCGTGGTGTAATTTCCACCTGCGATGATCCCCAGGGTCGACGAACCGTCATCGACCTAATGCCCCCAGAACTGCGCCAGGGAGATATTCGATTACACCCCATTGGTCGTCTGGATACGGACTCCACCGGAGCATTGCTCCTAACCAACCATGGTCAGCTCACCCAAACGTTGACCCATCCCCGCCACCACATTCCCAAAACCTATCGAGTTAGGGTAGATGGCTCTCCGGCAAACCATACCTTAGAAAAATGGCGTCACGGAGTGAGCCTGGCGGGAAAAATGACGGCTCCGGCCCAGGTCACCCTGGTGTCCCCCAAGTCCCCCGCCTTGTTAGAAATCGTTCTGCACGAAGGACGAAACCGCCAAATTCGCCGAGTGGCTGAGCAGCTGGGACACCCCGTCCTAAGTTTGCACCGCAGCTCCATTGGCACCATTAATCTGGGGGAGCTGCCCCTAGGCCAATGCCGCGAACTTACCCCCAAGGAGCTCAAAAAACTCCTGGATCTTCTCTGACACTGGCTTTCAAGCTGCGTATGCTTGAAAGCCCCCCCCGATGTGCTTAAATTGTTAAGAAACATTTTTTTCCTATGCAACGACAGGGCTATACGAGTAATCAGCAACAGGAGCACCTATTGGCGCTGGGCTCCGTACTGCGTGATGCTCGCGAAGCCAGCGGTCAGACCCTAGAACAACTGGCGGCCAAAGTGTTGGTCCGGTCTAGGTTGCTGATTGCCCTTGAGGAAGCCCGGATATCTGAACTGCCCGAGGCCATTTACGTCCGCGGCCTAATTAAGCGCTACGCCAATGTGCTGGGTCTCAATGGTGAAGCCCTCGCCAATCACTATGGAGAGATCCCTTCCCCCAAGGGAGAACGCCGTCGCTGGGCCAAGGATGCGGCGCTACAGCTTCGTCCCTATCACTTGTACGGGGCCTATGTGGTGCTGATTGCGGTTTCGGTCAGCGGTTTGTCCTATCTAATGCAGCGGGCTATTCCCCAGAATGCGGCTGAACCGATTATTGATCCGGTGGTGGTGGAACAGCTCACCCCCAAAGGCACGACAGCTGCAGCGCCCAAACCGGAGGCCAAGCCTGAGGTGGCCGCAGCGCCCAAGGAACCCATTGTGGTGAACGTCGAATTTGTTCAACAGTCCTGGGTGCGGGTCACCGCCGATGGCGACCAGGCCTACGAAGGTATTTTGCAAGAGGGCACCGAACGCTCCTGGACCGCTAAGAAATCCCTTACGATTCGGGCCGGGAATGCCGGTGGTGTGGTGTTGGCCTATAACCAAGAACAAGCTAAGCCCATGGGTAAGCCGGGGACGGTGGTGGAACAAACCTTTACGCCAGGAAAGAATGAAGTGGCCAGTTTGGCTCAGTAACTGACACGGTTAACGCCATAGCCACTGATACGGCGTAGTTGTAATTCCTCTGGATGTCTATGATTCCCCTGGATGCCTGGGTAGGGTGACCGTGACCGTGGTGCCCTGGTCCACCTGGCTGTCTAGCCGGATTGAGCCTTGGTGGTTATCGATAATGGCTTTTGCGATCGCAAGCCCTAACCCTGACCCTGCGCCATCCCGACGGCTGCGGGCCTTATCAACCCGGTAAAATCGATCAAACACCTGGGATTGAAGTCGGTTGGAAATGCCGATGCCGGTATCCTCCACGGTGACCTGATATGCCTCCCTGCCCTGCCATGGTGTTTGCTCCAAACTGACCGTCACGGTGCCCGCCGGGGTGTATTGAATGGCGTTGCTAATGAGGTTAGTAAACAGCCGCACCAGCTGATCGCGATCGCCCGTTAGGGGGAGCAGATCCCCTGGGG
>CALHGI010000711.1 GCA_938029995.1 uncultured cyanobacterium
TGGTTTTGAGTTTGCAAATTCATGGAACGGAAATTCCGACTTATTTGCAATTGTTGCAGGAAGAATTAAGTGCCCGACAGAGTGGATTGGCTGAAGCCAATTTGTCGATGTATTGCTTTTGGAGTGGTGAAGCACATCTTGGAAATAAAGATGGTGTTGTGAGTACAGAACCAGGATTTATGAATAATGCAGAAGTTGTAAAGGTTGTATATAATCCTGATTTAGTAAAGAAAAAAGACTTAGATCAATATGCGGCAAAGGCAAAGTGTCAAGTAGTCTATGACATTAATACCTATAGGATAGCATTCGCCGATCCCGACAACTGTAAAAGCTGCTACCAACCTGGCTTTCAGTTTGTTTCAATTCATCCACCCATAGACTGAATGTATCAATAACACGATATTGCTACCAAGGAATAATAAAAAATATTTCGTCCTTTTCAAGGATTCCCTAAAGACATCAATCCCCACAGTTTTAATTGTCAAAGTTAGGATTGAATTAAACTAAAAAATAAATATTTTCTATTCTGAATCAGAATAGTTATTCAATAACTTTTAAAGATTAAGAACTGTCACCAATGTTTGGGACAGATGACAAAACATAGTGACTCAATTGCTACCAAAAAGTTCTATTTTAGAATTAATTTCTGAGGCTATTAACGGCTCGTTTTTCATCCATTACTCTGGTTATCGCCCCCTTAGCCCCATTCCCTCAAGCAACGAATCTACTGCATCGATGAAATCCCAGATTCGCAATGCTATCGTAAAGATATGTGAAAAACCTAAAGATTATTTACATCATTTTTTTCACGGTGAGTAACGTAAGGCACCAGTGTAGCCATGGCTAACCGAGTTCTATATGTCCGCCTGCCCTGCAACCCTATCTTTCCCGTCGGGGTAGTTTATCTGGCAGATCATCTTCATAAGGCTTTCCCAGACGTAGAACAACAAATTTTTGATTTGGGAACCACTCCCCCGTTAGACTTTGGCCTAGCCTTAGACCGTTGCATTGACGACTTTCAACCCAATTTACTGGTCTTTTCCTGGCGAGATATTCAGATTTATGCCCCCGTAGGGGGACGCGGTGGGAACCCCCTGCAAAATGCCTTTGAATTTAACTACGCCCGTAACCCCCTGATTAAAATGCGGGGAGCCATGGGGGGGCTGCGCATGATTAGTACCTATCTAAATGAGCTGTGGCAGAACACAGGTCTGATTAAACGAGGTATTAAGCGGGCGAAACGGTATTGTCCTGACGCGCAGCTGGTGGTTGGCGGTGGAGCCGTCAGCGTTTTCTATGAGCAAATGACCACGATGATGCCCAAGGGCACCATCGTTTCCGTCGGCGAAGGGGAATTGCTGCTGGAAAAACTCATTCGCCAAGAATCTATTGATAACGAACGCTGCTACATCGTCGGCGAAACTGAGCCCCGAGAGCGGCTCATCCACGAATGGCCCACCGCCATTGAGAAAAGTGCTTGCGACTACGGCTACATCGAAAAAATCTGGCCCGAGTTTGAATACTATCTCCAGGAAAACGACTTTTACATTGGTGTTCAAACCAAGCGGGGCTGCCCCCACAACTGTTGCTACTGCGTCTATACCGTTGTCGAAGGCAAACAGGTCCGCATTAATCCCTCCGATGAAGTCGTGAAGGAAATGCGGCAACTCTATGACCGGGGCATTCGAAATTTCTGGTTTACTGACGCCCAGTTCATTCCAGCCCGCCGGTTTATGGACGATGCGGTCGAGCTGCTGCAAAAGATTGTTGATTCAGGAATGGAGGACATTCATTGGGCCGCATACATTCGCGCCGACAACCTCACCCCTGAACTGTGCGATCTGATGGTTAAAACGGGGATGAACTACTTTGAGATTGGCATTACCAGTGGCTCCCAGGAGTTGGTGCGAAAAATGCGCATGGGCTACAACCTGCGCACCGTATTGAAAAATTGCCGCGATCTCAAAGCCGCCGGGTTTAACGAGTTAGTTTCGGTCAACTATTCCTTTAATGTGATCGACGAACGAACGGAGACTATTCGGCAAACCCTGGCTTACCACCGAGCCTTAGAATCCGTTTTTGGTCGTGACAAAGTGGAACCCGCCATCTTTTTCATTGGTCTGCAACCCCACACCCATCTAGAAACCTACGCCATCGAAAACAATATCCTTAAAAAGGATTACAACCCCCTGGCTATTCACCTACCTTGGATTGCCAATAAGCTGCTGTGGAATCCAGAACCCCTAGGCTCATTCTTTGGGGAGGTGTGTCTCCAGGCATTTCGCCAGAACCCCAATGATTTTGGCCGGGAAGTGATGGATATTTTGGAAGAGCGACTGGGACTGGCGCCCCTGGAGGAGGCTCTCACCGCCCCGGTCAAGGTGCAGACACCTAAGCAACCCCAACTTTTAGCGCCATAGGTCGGTGGCTAGCACACACCAGCCAAGGGGCTGGCAAAAATAGGCCGGGTCAGAAAAAGGTTTGCTTTGGCTTAAAAGCCACCACGGTAAATCCTTAAGCAAATGTTAGGATCACAAGGCAGAATTGACGGAGCGCCATGGTAGATAAGCCGATTTTAAAGAAAGATCGTCCCCCTGAAGAGGAAAGGGAAGTTCGTAAGCCTTCGTTTGATAAGGACAAAAGCAAGGGCAAGGGTAAAGGTAAGGGTAAAGGCCGACGGGACAAGAATGACCGGGAGTCAAGAGCGCCGCTTAACCCTGCTCTGATGCGCGGCCCGAAGCCCACCAAAAAAGTGGAACCGGAACCGGAACCGGAGGTGACTGAAGAAGTCGCGGCTGAAGCCTCAACTGATGAAGCCTCAACCGATGAAGCGACACCTGAAGCCAGTGCAGAGACTCCAACCGCCGAGGCCAGCACTGACGCCCCTGCGGCCGAGTAGTCCCCAGGCCAAACCATCTTCTAAAATGCGCCTGTTGGTATTGCACTAACAGGCGCATTTTGCTTGAGTGGGCGCCTTGTGGGGCCTGACCAATGGGGTAAAAATGGCCGTTGTAGAGCCTCGAAATGGTTTCATCTGAGGAGTCTTGCCCGGCTGGATTTCAACCGACCGATGCATCCCTTCACTCAGCAACGGCTAAAAATAGACAAAAAAATCCCCAACGGAATCCGCTGGGGAGGACATCAGGGTGCATCTACCAACTAAGTCTTCGCAGAAAAGGACAGTGGTCAGGAGAAAATCTGGATTGTGGTTCCATTGCTGTGATCCACTCCCTCCAACTTTGGGACGGCAAAGGCTACTATCAAACATGATCATCGCAACGCAAGAAAGCACCCATGATTTTTCCCTGGTCTAACTCCTTACTGCAGCTCCCTTCCGTGCAAAAAAGGATAGCCAGCCTGGTTGCATTGGTCGCCTTGGCCGGGTGTCAACAGCCTGTACCACCAGCATCCACCGCCACTGGCTCTCCCCACAGTGACTCGGCGGAGGAAGTGGTGACCGAGCCGGATGTGCTGACGCTAATTTATAGTCGCCCACCGGTTACCTTAAACCCCCATTTGGCCACTGGGTTTCAGGATTTTGAAGTGGCCCGCATTGTGTATGAACCCCTGGCTAGCTATGGGCCAGATGGACAGCTTGTCCCCATTTTGGCGGCGGCGCTACCGTCCCGGAAAAATGGGGACCTGAGTGAGGATGGTCGCTCGGTGACTTGGCGACTACAGGAAACCCTGCGCTGGTCAGATGGTGAAGCCCTGACGGCTGAGGATGTGGTCTTTACCTATAAATTTATTACCAACTCCACCGTGGCTGCTGCCACAGCCCAGTATTACCAGGACATTAGGTCGGTAGAAGCGGTGGATGAACACACGGTAAAAATCACCTTTAAGCAGCCCACCGCTAGCTGGCAAACTCCGTTTACAGGCTTAAATGGCCTAATCTTGCCAGAGCATTTGTTCAAAGACTTTAACAATCGAAAAGCTCGCGAAGCGCCGGCTAATTTCCAGCCCGTGGGCACGGGCCCCTATCGCTACTTGACCCAGGCCAATGGTCGGCTGTTGTTCGCCCCCAATGAACTTTATCGACAACCCCTAGGGAGTTTTAAGCGAGTTGAAATTGTCGGGAATGTGCCCCCCTATGTGGCCGCCCGTGACGTACTACGGGATGGCACCGCCGACTTTGCCCATAATATTCAGTTGGAGTCGGCGGCCCTGGTGGAGTTGGTGCAAACCGGGGAAACGGGCAATCTGATGCTGACATTTGGTAGCCAGGTGGAGCGGATTATGTTGAACTTTGCCGATCCTCGGAAGAAAACCAGTGCGGATGAACGGGCCAGTATCGAGTTTCCCCATCCGATCTTGAAGGATTTGCGGGTGCGACAGGCGATTGACTATGGCATTGATCGTCAGGCCATTGTGGAGCAACTCTATGGGGATTTGGGAAAACCCACCTCCCAGCTGCTAGTGACGCCCGAGTTAGCTGGGGAACAGCCCGTACCATATAAATATGATGTGGATACGGCCAAGGCGCTGTTGGAACGGGCTGGATGGGTTGATAGCGATGGGGATGGGGTGCGCGATCTCAACGGCGTTCCCCTCCAGTTTGTCTTCCAAACCTCCATTGGCACCATTCGCCAAGCCACCCAAACCCTGGTGCAGGAGCAACTGGCGGAAATTGGCATCAGTATATTGATTGAACGGGTGCGGCCCGAGGACTTTTTCTCAGCAGACCCAGACCAGACCAACAGCATCAACCATTTCTATGCTGACCTACAGGAATATGCCATCGGCAACGACATTCCAGACCCGATGATCTATCTGGGCTGGTGGACCTGTGACAATGTCGCAGCCCTGGCCAATAACTGGCAAAAACCCAACAATGCCCGTTATTGCGATCCCGATTATGACGACCTGTGGCAAGCGGCCCGCAAAGAACAAGACCTCGAAAAACGGAATGACCTATTCCGCCAGATGGATCGCAAACTGGCGAAGGACGTGGCTGTTTTACCCATTGTGCACCGGGCCCTGTCCAATGCGGTTAGCAATCGCATCACGGGCTACACCTTTACCCCTTGGGATGCCAGTACCTGGGATATTGCCAACTGGCGACCGGTGGAGGCCGCCCCAGCCTCCTCAGATGGGACAGAAGGGCCATCGGACCAGTCATCTGAAAACAAGGCCCCTGAACAAAAAACAAACGATGAGGACGCAGCCAGTACACCGAAGTCCCAAGGGGCCCCTGAACCAGACACCGCCTCAGAAGAGTGAGGAGGCCGTATTCATTGGAGCAGTACCCCCACAACTACATTTA
>CALHGI010000712.1 GCA_938029995.1 uncultured cyanobacterium
GGTAGTGATGATGCTAGCTTCGACGACTCGGATGATAGTAATTCCAGCGACGACGATAGCAGCTCTAGCGATGATTAGGTTTTCAGTTCAATGGGACCACATTAGAACATAAGTTTTTATACTTAGTGATTTTGTCGTCTAGATTCCTAGACTTTCAGCAGAATTAGCTAGAGAATCTAACAGTGAGGTTTTCATTTCTTAGTACTTCTTATCAACAGACAAGTCTGTACTGATTAAGGGGCTAAACGCTTGAAGTGTGTGTGGTGTGAAGGACGTGATTTGTGGATGCTAAATTCTTTACCTCTAGGGCAACGGTCTTAACAGGTACAGGCCTTTCCATATTATTGATGGGAACCTTATCTTGTATAGCCGCTGGTTTAGACACCTGGGCAGGGCGTGACTGGCTAAGTCAGTCCACCCTATTAATGCCATTTTTACTATCAGCCATTGGCGCCTCCCTGATGGGTTACGTCGTGGTGCCCCTGCTCAAGCGACTTAAAGCTGGGCAGTTTATTCGGGAAGAAGGCCCCAAGGCTCACCTGAAGAAGGCGGGCACTCCCACCATGGGAGGGATTTTCTTTGTGCCGGTGGCCCTGCTGGTGGCCATCATCGCTTCGCGGGGTGACACAAACACCATTGCAGTTTGTGCTCTAACCCTGGCCTACGGTTTCATTGGATGGATTGATGACTGGCAAGTGCTCCAGCGTCGTTCCAATAAGGGTATTTCTCCAAAAATGAAGCTGGCCCTGCAGATTGGCTTTGCTATTGCTTTCTGTGCCTGGGCCATGGCTAGTCAACCGGCTGAAATTACCCGTGTTGCTCTTCCCCTGGGGATTTTTCTACCCCTCGGTATTCTGTTTTGGCCCATCGCCGGATTTACCATGGTGGCGGAGAGCAATGCCACTAACCTCACCGATGGTGTGGATGGTTTGATGGCGGGGACAGGTGCGATCGCACTCTTAGGTCTCGGCGCATTGATTGCCCCCGACTATCCAGAACTCATGATTTTCTGCGCGGCCATGGGCGGTGCCTGTGTCGGCTTCCTAACCCACAACCGCAACCCGGCTCGGGTATTCATGGGTGATACCGGGTCCTTGGCCCTAGGCGGGGCTTTAGCCGCCGTAGGTATCCTCAGCGGTCATCTGTTTGCCCTACTCATCATCACCCTACTGTTTGTGGCAGAAACCCTCTCTGTGATTATGCAGGTAGGCTATTACAAAGCTACTAAGGGCGCTGACGGCAAAGGTAAGCGTCTATTTAAGATGGCTCCCCTGCACCACCACTTTGAGCTATCCGGCTGGTCAGAGATTCAAGTGGTAAGCGTGTTTTACATCGTGGCGGGCTTCCTTTCCTGCGTCGCCCTAACGACTTTGAGCTAGGACAGCGGTTCACAACAGATACTGAGCGGTCCCAAAAACTACATACAGCGTTTGAAGCAGCGACGATTTTCGTCGCTGTTTTATTTTGGCTAGGGCCGGGTGCCCCCCATCCCCTCTGGCCCGGTTAGTAACGGCAAATCCTAGGCTTTAGCTTGCTCTGAACCGGAATTATTGCCACACTACTCCTACGGCGGCAAAGTTCCCGTGCCTGCTGAGATTTTATTTTTCCTTAATGGCCTGGGTTGAGTTAAACATTCAGTAGTTTGCTGCGCCCATAGTCGTTTTGCCTGGTCGCTCCACAGCTGTCAGCGATCACCCATGGCCCGAACCTATGGCACCCAGCTATCAGTGCCCAATGCCCCCCACCCTCCCTTTCTATTTCTAATTTTTCACCATGACCGCCACCGCCCTGCTGTCTCTCCTGACCAACCTCGACGTCATTCAAGACCCTGTCCAGGTAGCCAAGCTTTCCAAGGACTACTATCACTTCAGCCCAGTCCTCACGGCACAGTTGGACGATAAGGTGGCCGATCTGGTAGTCAGACCTACCACCGAGGCGGAAGTTTTGCAAGTGGCCCAAGCCTGTGTCACCACCCGCACCCCCCTCACCGTCAGGGGCGCTGGCACCGGCAACTACGGCCAGTGCATTCCCTTAGCAGGTGGGGTAATCCTAGATCTGAGCCAGCTCAACCACGTGAAATGGGTGAAACCAGGTCTGGCCTGCGTGGAAGCTGGGGCCAAACTGGCCGCCATTGATAAAATCACCCGCGAGCAGGGGTGGGAAATTCGCATGGCTCCCTCCACCTACCGCACGGCCACCATTGGCGGCTTTATTGGCGGTGGTAGCGGCGGCATTGGCTCCATTACCTACGGGCAGCTGGCGGATCGTGGTAACCTCCAGGCGGTGCGGGTGGTCACCATGGAAGAGCAGCCCCGCATCTTAGAACTGCGCGGCGACGAAGTGCAAAAGGTAAACCATGCCTATGGCACCAATGGCATCATCACTGAGCTAGAGATTCCCCTAGGACCGGCCTATCCTTGGGCCGAAGTGATTGTCACCTTTGATGATTTTATGACCGCCGCCCACTTTGGGTACACCCTAGGCGAAGCAGACGGCATCATCAAAAAACTGATTAGCATTCACGCCTGGCCGATTCCCAGTTACTTCGCCGCCCTGCAAGATGCCCTGCCAGAGGGTAAGACCGCTGCGTTGTTGATGATTGCAGAATCATCGTTGGAACCCTTTGGCGAACTGGTGAAGGAATTTGGCGGTACGGTCACCTATCAAAAAACGGCGGAAGAGGCAAAGAAAGGTGCGGCCCTGGCAGAGTTTACGTGGAACCATACAACGCTCCATGCGAGAAATGTGGATAGCACCCTAACCTACTTACAAACGCTATTTCCCTACGATACGGATCTCAAGTTGGTGGAACACATGGACCAACATTTTGGCGATGAAGTGATCATGCATTTAGAGTTCTTTCGGGTGCATGGGCAGGTGTGTCCAGCGGCGCTACAGCTGGTGCGCTACACCACGGAAGAACGTCTGAATGAAATCATTCGCTACCACGAAACCCAGGGGGCATTTATTGCGAACCCCCACACATACATTTTGGAAGACGGCGGGCGTAAGGAGATTAATGAAACCCAGGTAGAATTCAAGGCCCAGGTAGATCCCCATGGGTTATTGAACCCTGGCAAAATGCGCGGCTGGTTGGAACGGAGCTAGTCTTAAATTTTTGCGTCTGTTTGCCTTCGTTTTGGAGTCAGTCTGGATACCCTTGGGTTTGAAGCCTTACCTGTGGGGTGCAGCTATGCGTCTGACATTTCTTGTGATTGCTACAGTCCTGTTATCTGCGTGCAGTGGTACATCGGCTCCTGTAGATTTGCCAACCATTGAGGGAGCCTTAGTTCGCGGGGTGAACTTTAATGGGAAGGGTGGGTTTGAGATTGATGGCTATCGTTGGACGTCGCAGGCAGACTCGAAGGCGAATGGCATGATGCTGCGGGATGTGGAAAATCTGACGACTGACTTACAACC
>CALHGI010000713.1 GCA_938029995.1 uncultured cyanobacterium
CTACCCACACAACCACATCAGCCATGGGCAAAGCCTCTTCTAGCCCCATAATAGTGCCCATACCAATCTCATCTTTGAGATTATCGAGTCGCTCACGGTTACGGGCAACCAGCAACAAATCTTTCACGCCAGTGTTTTGACTGAGCCAACGGCAAACGGCACTGCCAATATCCCCAGTGGCACCGCAAACAGCTACGGTTGCCTGAGAAAGATCAATGCCATATTGGGGAGCCGCCTGTTCAACTTGCTGGCAAATGATATAAGCCGTATGGGTGTTGCCCGTGGTGAACCGGTGAAAATCAAGCTCTAAGTTACGAATTCGTCGAATTTGATCGAGCTTGAAATTTTCAAAGATAATTGAGGAAAAGCCACCTAACGCCGTAATATTAATGTCCATTTTCTGGGCATGGGCCATGGCGTTCAAAATTTTGCGAGTAGCAGCTTTGATGCGTCGCGTTGCCAACATTTCTGGCAAGAAGCATGACTCGACATACCGACCTTCAATCACTTGACCAGTTGCACTGGTCACCTTGATGTCTTCGACTACAAAAGGAGGTGCGCTGCACCAAAAGTCCAAGCCCTGGCTGCCATATTCTGGATATCCCAAATCACGGGCGACCGCTTGGGCATGTTCTAAATTGGTGAGGTGTCCGATTAAGCCAAACATTGGGGACGCTTATATAAAAAAATAACCTTGAAAAACCAGGCTACAACAAAAGATTACAGCCATACGGTGCATGACCTCCCATGGGAGGTCATAGTAAAAGAGGCTGATCCTAGGATCAGCCTCTTTTAGAATCTGATAGACCTTAGGCCATTGCTAAGCCTTGAGCGGAGAGTCGCATCACCTCTCTACTGGTGAAGCCAATGTTACCAAGCGCTTCGCCGTAGGTAATCATGAAATCCTCAACCAGGGCATCTTTTTCCATGCCTAGTACAGCAGCGTCGACAGCTACTTCATTCAGCATTTGCCAGACGAGGGGCAGATTTTGACGATTCGCCTCTTCCAACTCAGCTTTGGCAGTCTCAAAGTTTGCTTTGAGCCACTCTTCACCAAAGTTCAGATGCATATACTCATCTTTGACTACACCTTCGGTGATTTTCCGGGCAAAGTCATCTGCAACGGGAATGTAGATGTTATACGCGGCAATAGCGAAGGTCTCGATGATCAAGGACTGAATCAGTAAGCAGGTGACAACCTGTCCGTTGTCCCAAGCCTGCTTGAAATTATCATGTAGTTTTGCAAAGAACTCCTTGGCGAATCCCATGTCAGGTGTCACATTAAGATTCTTGCCACAGGCTTGAAAACCTTTCATGTGACGATTTTCCATGCGAGCTAGCTTAACCAGCTCATCCTTGTGCTCGCTGAGATGTTCAGCCAACTTTTTATAGTTATCGTTAGCTTCTAATTCCCCTTCAATTACAATTGCGTTGATGCGACTGTATGCATCTTTGTACGCTTCACTGTGGAAGTCGAGCGCTGGGCTGGCCTCAAGCTGCGGCATATCTGTCCAATTCCTGCATTACAATAACCACTCACTGCCTCTGCCTAAGCCATGGCCTAGCACAATTGCTGTGGGTAACTTATATATTGACATCTGATTTCATACTTTACACCCAATCAGGGTTGTAAAAATACCTACGAGTCCGGTTCAAGTAGCGTAACGCCAATGCTCTGTAAGTGTTTTGAGTTGATCTATTTAAGATTTTTATCTATTGGATTGATGCCCATTGGCATGGGTGAGTTGGGATGGTTTATTCGGTGTCTCCCAGGACTTGGAGTCGAATGGTTTTGGTGGCAGGGCTATTGGCATTACCCAGTTGAATTTCAATAATTTCGTTGGTCAGGGGTGCTAGGGCACTGAGTAGAGCACGCAGTTGGGGCGTACTTTCGCCACTGTCGACATACACTCGCTCTGCTAATTTATTGAGTCGTCGCCAAGCTGTGTAGAGTTTAGCCGTGGCTTGCTCGAGCTGTGTTGCTTGATTGACCAAGTCCGCGGTGGAATTTAAACAGCCTACCCTTAGGGCTTCCTCCAGGGCTTGTTCTAAATTAACGACATCTGGATCGATCGTCTGCACCTGGCTAGCAGCGGCGATGTACTTGGACAGATAACGAGCTTCAGAGGTGATCTGCTTGAGGGTATCCACATCAGGATTGCGACCAGCTTCGTCACGCAGGGTGTCTTGATGGCTAGGGGGCAGTTTTTCCATCTCCTTCACCAAAGGGGTCAAATAACGGGTAGGAATGGTGTTGTTAGCCGCTTTTTCGCGCACTGTTTCTGGGATCAGATCTGAGGTCATGGCCGTCCATTCGTCTGCCAGGTGCTTCACCTCTTTACGGGTGATTTGTTCTCCCCTGCGGGCGGCTTCAGTCACCATTTGTTGGACTTCTGGCGTAGCTCGAGCCGTTTCCACAAAGGCTCGTTTACTAAACTGATTGACAGACTCTTCATTGAGTAGGCCTTCGTTGAGCAGTTCGTCAGCACTATTGGCCAGCTCAATCAAAGCGTAGGCTTGGCTTTTGCTAATTTCTCGATCCTTTAACCAATTGAGAAACCCAGTGCCACGACTGTCACCCCCCTGTTTTTCGCGATCGCGAACGGCCCTGAGAATACGACCACGCCAAATATCAGTTTGCAGATCAAAGCGATCGCAAACTTGCCAGGCAATATCTATTTGCTGGCTAAATTCATGTTCTGAAATATTGGCGTCACTGGGATCGGGGACTTTAAAGTCGAGCGTTACATCTTGGCCCGTACTGCCCTGGGTGATGTCGGCTACAAAATCAGCGGCTCCAACCATGGAATTTTTCTAGCCTGCAGGCCTATTAAATAAACTCTTGATACATCCAGCCGATGAAAGTTTTTTTGTAGGGAAAACCTAAGGTCTGGGCGTGGATGCAATCAAGCTTTTTATCTTACAGCTGTAGGAGCCAACGCACAAACAGTAACGATAGGGTAGCTGCGCCTAGAACCACGATTAATAAGCCTGCAATGAGAACAATGGCAAAAAGCTTATCAGCACGGCGGCTAGGGAGAGGATGGCGGAGATGACGCTCTAGCAAATCGACATTGCGGGCATTGGCTTTCCATATAACGTCAAATAAATCACCCAGCATAGGGACTGCCCCGACCAGGACCTCAGTCAAAATATTTAACCCCATGCGGCCTAGGGTAGCAGCGGGCACGCCCATACGAGCGGCTTCAGCGACAACGTAGATGGAAATTAACCCCGCCATTAGATCGCCACCACCGGGCAGGAGGCCAATTAATGGGTCTAGTCCAACCCGATAGTTGAGGCCAGGAATTGAGATCGCATTATCCAGAACATGACTCAGATTTCGAAGTCGCCGTAAAGCTGGATGAGCATTACTCTCCGAAAAAGTAGAGCGAGACTCAGAAGGAGGCATAGTAGGCTGTTTTCAATGGCATACCCCTAGCACTGTACATGTTTCAGCCCAGACCACAGCATCAGTTGCACAATCTGAGCATCCTACACAACGAGTCGTCCACAACCTCAAAAGAGCAAATTAGCTCATTAATGAACATTACAAGCTGACTTACCAACAAAATGCAACCGAAGCTTAGGGCATAATGTCACAATCTAAATAACCCATTTTGAGCCCAACCATGAAGCAATCTAGCAAAGTTATACGCCGCGCCCTTCTTATTCCAACAACACTACTCACCATCGGATTAGTCAGCGTCCGTAGCGCCATAGCTCAAATTTACAATCCCATCGAGCTCACGGGGGGGAATGAAATTAGCGATACCCTATCTGAGAGCGATATCCCAACAGGCGTAGGTGGATTCGCCAGAGACTACAGTATTCAGCTATTTGAGGGAGATCAAATCACCATTGACCTCATTTCAGAAGAATTTGACACCCTAGTCAGCTTGCTCGGAGATGATGGCACGACCGTCAGCGAAAATGACGACGGTCCCGATGGGTCCACAAACTCCTTACTGTTTGCCCGCATTGCCACATCCGGCCAGTACACCGTTCGCGTCAGATCCTATGCTGGACAAGGTACAGGCGCATTTTCCTTGCGTCTAGCCCGTCTACAGGAAATTCAATAAATCCTTTCTATCCACAAATCAGAGCTCTAACAAAGGCCTATCAGGAGTTTCTTACGACCGGCACCATACCTCGGGAACCAAAGATCCCAAGTTTGAGCTTGCTAACAGTTCCCCTCTTTTGCTAACTTGTTTAGGCGCGCAAGCAAGGCAGTCATGCTGCTTGTTGCCGGGATAGCTCAGTTGGTAGAGCAGTGGATTGAAAATCCTCGTGTCGGCGGTTCAAGTCCGCCTCCTGGCATTACCGATATGTATCGGTAAGGTGTGGGTCGTTGCCCGAGTGGTTAATGGGGGCGGACTGTAAATCCGCTGGCTACGCCTACGTTGGTTCAAATCCAACACGGCCCACCACACACCTTTTCCCACCGCCTTCATAGCTCAGCGGTAGAGCACTCCCTTGGTAAGGGAGAGGTCACGAGTTCAATTCTCGTTGAAGGCTTTTAGCATCAGTTTTTTGGCTGCGTAGCGCCTGAGTAACTTTCCAACATTAGGCCGCCATGATTTCATCATGGGCTAAAAATTGATAGTTTTTCCACAATATCCCCCCATCAAACCCAAGAAAGATGAGATCTTTCACGAAAGTACCCACTTTTATGAGAAACCATGGGAAAAGTTTGATGAGAAACGCGTAATTTCACACAAAAACAGACGCTTTCCCAAGGCGTTTCTGCCTATTTCACTACCAAAACCAGGCTATATTTGTAAACAAATGTTTACTTGATTATTTATTGCTTGACAGGTTGACGGTCAATTGCATTGTCGCTAAGATCTTTAGCAAGACAGCTGGCTATCGCCTCTGTCATCAATACTGATTTCCTGAGGAGTGACCCTATGGACATGCCAGGTCAATTAACACTAGAACAGCAGTTTCAACTCCAGATCTTGAAAGATCAGGTCCGCAGTCTTTCCCATGAAGATGCTCAGAACTATGTAATTGAAGTCATGCGTCAGATGATGGTGAAGGATAACTTGGTCAAGCATTTACTGAAAAACGCCTAAAGGCACCAGGGCAGATCCAATAAAAAGGCCCCTTGAAGTTGAACTTCAAGGGGGCCTTTTTATTGGACGTCACCGGAAACGGCCCACAATAGCCGGGTGAGCTAATGGAATGAATAATGTTTCTTGACAGCCGCCTCTATGCGCCAAGTACAGCTCATACCCACAGGAAACGTCACTAAGTCACCTTTCCCCATGGAAACAGGCTCTCCACCTTCTGGAGTGACTGTGACAGCTCCGGCCAAAAAATAGCAGGTCTCGGCTGCATCATAGTGCCAAGGAAATTCCGACGTTTCCTTTTGCCAAATGGGCCATGAATACACATCCATCGCCTCTAGCTCAGACAGCGTGGGTTGGTGATTAATTTGAATGTTGCCCATGGTGAGTATTACTAATGGATACTGGCGATTCCCCGGCCCCCCACCAAGCTAAGGAATAAGGTTGCGGTTCCTCAATAGTGCTGCGTTGCTGATAGACAACCCTTAGTTTATAGCGACCAGTCCGAGGAACTTGATAAAAAATATGCTCCACACTATCAACATCACTCACTGAAGACCAAATACTGTTAGAGACATCGTCCTCATCAGCAGCCATGAGGTAGAGATTTAGATTATTCAGATCTTGGGCTTCAAAGCTTTCTCCGATGTCGTAGAGACCGTTTCCATTACGGTCCGCCAAGGATACTTGACGCTCCCACGCAAGGGTTGCAGAAAAATAGCTATTAGCTTTAAGCGGTTCTTCAATAATGTAGTCTGCATAAGCAGGCTGTTGCGGTGAGGCTTCTGCCATAGGCAAGGCCAACGCATTGTAATCCCAGCCCTTAACCGACACATTACCAGGGCTCCATTGACCCCCATTAAATTGTTCATAAGCCCTGAAAGCATTGAGATGCCCCGTCCCTAACTCCCGATGCAGCGGTACTTTAGGATCACGATAGGCATCGGACTCAATCCAAGTACGGTTTAACTCATCTAACAGGGTGCGGGCCATGCCCAAGTTTTGGCCATCGCCATTATCCATTACCTTATCGGCCGCATTGAGCAAGACCGCTTTCATCACAATCGGCTCACGGGCATCTAAGCGCCAGCCCGCCGTACGAATTTGGCGATCACCCCATTCTTGTAATAAGGCCACCGTAGCGGCTGCATGGGGAGCAGCGAAGCTAGATCCACTACTAAAAATTTCTTGCCCATCAACATTTAACATGCTGATATCGTCTCCAGGGGCCACCAAGTTAATGGAACGTCTAGGACCAACATTAGATTCTGGACTACCGGTCCCACGAGGACTAAACGTAGGTTCACTACTAGCATTAGCGTAGTCAACTTTGACAAAGCGCCCATTTACCTGAGTTGAATACGCAACATTCAGACCATTAAAGTTATCGGTGGGAATCGGAATGCCGCCGCTCCCCTGGTTCCCAGCAATCACATACAAGGCTTTGTGAAAAGCGCTCGACCAGTCAATACACTGTGTCAAGAGAGCATTACCATCAAGACTCGCATTGGGGCGGGGGTCACTCACAAGGGGTTCACCAAAACTGAAGTTAATGGCCCTCACATCACCACTATTGCGCAGAGCAATGTGCTGAGTCGTTAAACATTCCTGAGGTTGACCACTCAGCTCCCCCGTAAGCGGCCCAATAGATGCAGAAAATAATGTGGCATTAGGCGCGACGCCAGTCAGGCGTTTGTCCTGACTAATCATGACACTGGCGACATGATTCGCATGATTATCAACATACTCATCCGCAATGGCCGCTCCATCCAGTTGCAAAACTTGAGTAACAGCCACTGGATTATTAGGAATTGAAAATTTATCTAGGCCGAATAGTCCTGGGCGTCCACCCTCAACTTGGCCGATCGCAATTTTTTTGCCAGTCAAATTGTAAGGAGCCTCATGCAAACGACGGGCATCAATTCCATCTGCTCCGACAGAAATAGACAGGGCTAAGGCAGGGACTCCACTAGCGAGACCAGTTAAGAGGGCAAAGAACGACCATAGATACCTTCGTTTGCCAGTATGGATATGGTGAGATTGGTCAGAAAAGTGCCGAAAAATACCCATGCAAACTCCCGTAAATGTACGTTGGACTCAGAAATACAATCAACCAATGCAGTGTGTAACAATTTTGATACTAAGTTTTTGTTACGATAGTGACCATTAACGGTGATTATTCAAGGCGGGTTCCCCATGACTCAATCAAAAAAGTCTGTTGTTATTTCCCCATCTATTTTATCTGCTGATTTTAGTCGACTGGGCGATGAAGTTCGGGCAGTTGACGAAGCCGGTGCAGATTGGATTCATGTTGATGTGATGGATGGTCGGTTTGTGCCTAATATCACCATTGGTCCTTTAATTGTGAAGGCATTGCGACCGGTCACTAAAAAGCCCCTTGATGTTCACTTGATGATTGTCGAGCCAGAAAAGTATATCGAAGGATTTGCCGAAGCGGGAGCTGATATCATTTCAGTCCATGCAGAGCATACGGCCTCTCCACATTTGCATAGCACCCTAAGTCGAATTCGCGATATGGGTAAGCAAGCGGGTGTAGTGCTTAACCCATCTACGCCCCTAGAGCTAATCGACTATGTACTAGAATTGTGCGATCTAGTACTCATTATGAGTGTGAATCCTGGCTTTGGCGGACAAAAGTTTATCCCCGGAGTATTGCCCAAAATTCGTAAGCTACGTCAGATGTGTGACAGTCGTGGCCTAGATCCATGGATCGAAGTTGATGGCGGCCTAAAAGCGCATAACACCTGGCAAGTTTTAGAGGCCGGGGCTAATGCAATTGTTGCTGGCTCTGCCGTATTTAACGCACCTGATTACGCTGAGGCGATTACCAATATTCGTAATAGCAAGAGTCCTTCTCCTGAGTTAGCCGCCGTTTAATTCCTTTTAGCCGCCAACTCAGCGATTACACCTATTACACTTATTGTTTAGTGGGTGACGTTTCTGACCTTCAGGATGGGTACATCTATTAGAGACTGACATGTCGTTCTAATCGATCGGTCCATCCCCTCAATCAGCAACAGTAATTTGGCGGCTATCGGCAAACTTTGTTCTCCATCCATAATGAGCATCCATAACGATGTCTGCTTAGGCTTTAATTACTTGCCTATGTAGAAAATAAAAATCATTGAAGTACCTACGTACGTTGTAAAGGGTCCGTAAATCGGAAGCAACCATCACAACAAAATTACCTAGGGAAATTACGGAGACTTTCTGACAAAATTAGCAAAAATTTGGTATTTCCCTCTGTGAGTAATTCACCGAGGGAATTTCTGTTTAATGGACAAAAACTTATCCCTAAGGCATTTCCGCAAACAGGTTACACCATCTATGAATCAAAATGGCGCCATGGACACTCAGTATATTTACTGATGTTATTTTGTGAACACAGGTCAGTTTAAAGAATTTGTATGACCAGAGGATAATTATCCATGAGAAGACGCCTGAGGCTCAATAATTGAAATACGGCATACCACGGATGTGAGTCTGTAGCAGACCCTATAGATTGGTTTATGTAAAACAACTGGATTGTGTGTTTTATTTTATACCTGTTCTTGGTCGCTGGGGTGCGATGCTGTCTCTCTGAATTTTTGGGTGAACCTTTATGGCTGTTCAATCGGTAGAAGAAATGGTTGCCAAGATCTTTGCAACTCGCCGTATTACTCGCGCCGATCAGAGCGTTTTGATGGCGATGTTTTCCGGCAATAACATTAGCGCAAATGACAAAATGTTGATCAATCAAATTTATGATGCGCTAAACCAAGGGCGACTACGTGTGGTTGAGTAGGCGATGTAATTTTTAATACAGCACGCCAGCTAGATTGAATGTGCTGTTCATGGGATTATTCTCGTTGGCTAGGGTTTAGTCTTTTTGCAGGAGTTCGGAAAAGGCGAGATCTTCAGCAGCCAGTACAAAGATTGTTGGTGGTAAATCCACCGTCTTTTTCTGTAGAGATGTGTAATACTCAGCAAATTCGTCATCAGGCGTTGCTAAACCCATGAGAATAAGGTCTGCCGTAGCCGATGATTTTCTCAGGATTGTGTTGAATGGCCGACCTTCGGCGACGATGATCTTAGACTGAGCGCCAATACTCAGGGTTTCAATGAGTTTGTTGAGGTTGGTTTGGGCCGCTTGAGCTGCAGCTTGATTGGAAACAACAAGTTTCAGATAAATATCGGTTGAGCGCCATCGCATGCCTGTACGTAAAAGATAGGCCAAAATAAGCATCAGTCCACCATTGGATTGCAGTCCTCCCCACCAGACATCAATGCGTTGAGGCCTCTGGGGCATTTGACTTGGAGGGTTGCGCAGGATAATGATGTTGCGTTTTGCCTGATGACACTTGCTAATAATTTGGCAGTATCGCTCTCGGGCCTCATGGTTGTCTGTTTCGGTATCCCCCAGCAAAACGGTATTGGGTATTAACGGTCCAATGCCGTAGGTGTCAATCAGTTGCTGGGCTCCCGTCGATGTGTCGGTGGCTTCAATCAGTTTGACAAACGCTTGAATGCCACGCTTTTCTAAATAGTCCCGAATAGTGCTGCGAATTTGTTCTTGTTGTTTTAGATTGCGGGCACCAGTTGGCAGAATACTGGCTACAGTAATTAAGCCACGGTTGTGGGTGAAGTCTGTCGCTAGCTCGATCAGATGCCATCGTTTAGTAGGTGCCCCAGAAAGGACTAGTAAATGGGGCCGCCAGTTTTTAGGATCAGCGTTTTCTGCAATGTTGAGCAGACCGGCCCGCACTAGGGATAACCAAATGCCTTGGCGGACATCTCCCCAAGTAGTCCGAATTTCACGCCGTTCTAGCCATAGGTAAATGCTGAGAACGATCACAGCCGCCGCCACGGTTGCCGCTGGGTTAATCAGGAACATGATAGCAATACAGCCTAATGCACCCAGGATGGAAATGTACCAAGGAATGCGGAAGGTGGGCCGAAATGATGGGCTTTGGAGAAATCCCTCAATACCAGCGGCAACATTTA
>CALHGI010000714.1 GCA_938029995.1 uncultured cyanobacterium
AACCGCACCGCCCTCTATGAATATATTCAGGCCCAACCCAAGGATATTCGCATTGCTTCCCTTGCCAATGAATCTGAGAATATTCCCATATTTACGGGGCGCTCGGTGCTGATTAGCCGGGGCCATAGTCTGGCCTATCACCAGGGATATTACAACCAAATTCGCCCTCGAATTTTAGATTTAATCACCGCCCAGTACAGTCCTGAGCTGTCCGTGTTGAAGTCAATTATTACCGACTATGGCATTGACTTTTGGTTAATTGATACAAAATCATTTAACCCAGAGGCCATGGCTCGTATGTGGTTTCGTCAGTTTGAAACAGAATGGGCCACGGCCATTAATCTGATCCAACAACAGCCCTCTGCCCTGCAACAACTCACCCCTGCCTGCACAGTGGTGAGCGATCAGGGCAGAACGTTAATTTCAGCGGCCTGTGTGTTGGAGACTCCAGAATAGTGCCGTTATTCTGTAGCCACTGCGTCATCGTCACAGTCCTCGGTGAAAACCTCTCCGGTGGGCATCGTTGCGCCGCACAGTTTTGCTTCGTCCAGGGTTGCTTGCTCAACGGTGGCCCCGGTCAGGTCGGCCCCTCCCAGGGCCACATCATTGAGATTGGCCCCCGATAGGTCGGCTCCCACCAAATTGGCATCGGCCAGTACAGCATCATCAAAATCTGCCATGGTGAGGGTGCTGCCACTGAGGTTAGCTCCCCGCAAATTGCCATAGAGCCGAAAGCGTTGCAGTCCTAAAAATGGAATAAACCCGGTGGAGGTAAATTCTGTGAGGTCTGCTTCCGTAAGGTTGGCATTGGCTAAATTGGCCCCGGCTAAATGGGCACCCCCCAGGTCTGCGTTCACCATGGTGGCATTCTGAAAATTAGCCAGGGGCAAACTGGCGGCATGTAAATCCACGCCATCCATGGTGGCTCCCACACCGTTGACTAAACCCAGTTTGGCCCGGCTCAAATCTGTTTCGGTGAGGTTGGCACCGCTCAAGTCAGCCCCCACTAAATAGGCCCCGGCAAGATCGGCCCCGGCAAGATTGGCCCCGGCTAAAATCGCTCCTTCTAAATTGGCCTTGTCGAGATCTAATTCACTCAAGTCTGCACCACTGAGGTCACAGCGGATACAGGCATTGGTGTCCACTAACTGTTGGCGTGGATCGGTCCCTGCGGTGCGTGGAGTGGTGAGGGTGGTGGTGATAGCGGCAATATCCCCTTGCCCTAACTGTTCAAGTAAATAGGCTCCAAATTCTTCTGTGGCCGTAATGCGCAGGATATTACTCCGGTGTCCGTCGGTGTCGGGAGATTCCACAAAGCCAATGGCCACCTCGGCAAAGTCGTCTTTGCCTCGGCCTTCTCGCTCGTCGCCATCGCCGGGCCTGTAATCCCGTTCAAATCCTTCATATTCCGTTTCGTTACGCTGAATGTAGAGATCTCCTCCAATGAAAAAGGACGTGGCATCGAGTTCGCGTTCCCAAATCCGTAGGGCGGTGGAAAAAATCTGATCCAAGGGGAGACGAATTTCTCGACTTCCTTTTTGATTGTCTAGGGGTTCAATGGGATCGCCCTCTTCGGCATACACCACCAGAGTGTTGTCTTCGAGTAGTAAACGACAGTTCCCGGAGGCATCCTTTTGGGAGAGGTCTAGGCCACAGTTCACCTGGGTTCCTGGCCGATCATCCAGGGGCACGGGGGCCTCAAATCCTTCACATTGGGAGTTAAATGGAAAGCTACTGCAGAGTTTGTAGAGTTCATCCAAACTGAGTTCTTCCCCATGGGCATTGCCCATGGGGTGCAACCCAAGGCCGACGGTTAAAAGAACGAGAGCGCCCAAGCGAGGAATCATTTGCACAGGTTTCATCAACACACCCCAAGGGATTCGACTACGTATCGAATATAGTTGATGCAACTCAGGGATGCTAGTTTTCATCAGGCTAGGTTGCTAGCTGGTGATGGTTCCGGTGGTGGGAGAACTGGCGCTAGCGTAGGCCTTGATGGGAATGCGCCCGGCCATATAGGCCAGCCGTCCGGCCTCGGTGGCCAATCCCATGGCTCGGCCCATTTTGACCGGGTCTTGGGCCTTTGCGATCGCAGTATTAATTAACAATGCATCCGCCCCCAGTTCCATGGACTCCGCCGCCTCACTGGGGCTACCAATGCCCGCATCCACCACGACCGGGATGGTCGCATTCTCCACAATGATCCTAATATTCGCCGCATTGCGCACCCCTTGCCCCGACCCAATGGGGGAGCCCAAGGGCATCACCGTGGCACAGCCCGCATCCTCCAGGTGTTTGGCTAAAATCGGGTCCGCGTTCACATAGGGCAGTACCGCAAAGCCCTCCTTAACCAGCTGTTCTGCCGCCCGCAACGTACCAATGGGATCGGGCAACAAATACTTGGAGTCAGGAATCACTTCCAGTTTCACAAAGTTGTTGTCTTCCTGACCCAGCAGTTTAGCCATCTCTCGGCCCAACCGGGCCACCCGAATCGCCTCATCCGCCGTGGTACACCCCGCCGTATTGGGCAACATCCAAATTTTTGTCCAGTCTAGCGCCTGGGCTAGCCCCTCATGGCCAGGGGCGTTGGTTTGTACCCGCCGCACCGCCACCGTAACAATTTGGCTACCGCTGGCGGCCAAGCTAGCCCGCATGGTGTCAAAGTTGTCGAATTTACCGCTGCCCGTCATCAAACGGGACGAAAAAGAACGTCCTGCAATGACCAGGCAATCATCGGCGGTGGCGGGAGGGGCGGAGAGAGTTTGCATGGGCTGGGGGAAGGAAAGAGAGTTGTGTGATGACGGGGCGGGCGGCTCCCGCTTAGGTGGTGCGGGGTCAGGGGGCGTGGAGGCGGTCGGTGCCATAAACCGCTCCCAATGGAAGGCATTCAATAGCTCATCCTGCTTCCCTTGCACCGAGTCGGCAATGAGCTTAGCCGTAATCGGCGTCAGCAGGATGCCGTTGCGATGATGTCCCGTCGCCAGGGTTAGATTATCGCACTGACCTGGTCCTAAAATAGGCGACCCATCGGGGGTGGCCGGACGATAGCCCCACCAACATTCCTGTAATGGAAAACTAGCTAGGGGCGGATACAGTCGCGCCGCCTCGTTGAGTAACTGGGCGACACCGGCAGCGGTGTTGTGGGGGGCAAATCCCACGTCCTCGTCCGTGGCGCCTAGAACAATCCGGCCATCCCGGCGCGGCACGATGTAAATGTGCTCCCCATAGAGCACGCGATGGAGGCGATAGGGGGAATCGGGGGGGGTGATTAGGGCGGCGAGCTGGCCCTTGCGTGGTTTGACCGGCACGGGCAACAACTCGTTGGACCACGCCCCCGTTGCCAAAACATAGTGCCCCACCTGGTGCTGCCCGTGGGAAGAGAGAACACCGGTAATGTGGCGATGGGTTTGTAAAAAGGCCTCGGCCTTCACCCCTTCTTGGATATCCACCCCCAGTTCCTGGGCCCCGATGCGGAGGGATTTAAGGAGGGCGCGGTTATCGGCTTGGCCCTCGGCGGGATACCAGTATCCGCCGGTGACCTGCCCACTGAGGTGGGGTTGATAGCTGTGGATGGCCGCAGGGCTGAGGCGCTGGGGGGCCGTTTCCCCGGTTCCTGCTGTTGTTCCTACGGTGCTGGCTGGTGCCGCCAAAAGGGGAGTGAGGATGCCGCAGGGCCAGTAGCCACTGCTTTGGCCGGTCAATTCTTCTAGTTTGTGGGTCCAGTCTGGGTATAGGGCCAAGCTGCGCTGACTCAGGGTTAATAGGGGGCCGGTTAACCCTTCGGCACTGGGGGCTAACATGCCTGCCGCCGCATGGCCTGCCGCCGCATTAAAATCACGGCTGAGTACGGTGACGGTAGCGCCTTGGTGACGGAGTTCGGTTGCGATCGCAAGCCCCATCATGCCGCCGCCAATTACCAATACATCTGCCTGCCCCATAGACTGCTATTCACTACCCGGTAAAAATGCTGAACGTCCAATGCTAAAAGTCAAAATCCTGATCCTGGCGTAATCCTGGGGGGCATCAGCCCCGCCTATCACTGCCAGACTCGGCGGCTAGGGCTACCACAGGGCGCGCACTGGCTTGGGGGCCGGTGTGGCTGGGGCTGCCGTCGGAGGTGTGGTGGTGGTGGCCGGTGCGGGGGCCTTGGGCGCAGGCTGCACCGGTTCAATCACCTGGCCATTGGTGTCATCAT
>CALHGI010000715.1 GCA_938029995.1 uncultured cyanobacterium
CATCCCCCAGGGGAGGCCCCACTTCATCCGCCACCACCACCGCAAGTTCGCCGCTGCCTAACTTTTCCAACAGTTCAGAAATGCTGCCACAGCCCACCGATTGAGCGGCGGCCTTAGAACCATGCCAAGCCCGGGCCGAAACGGTGACCGTACAGCGACGTTTGCTGGGAATTGCGGTTGGGGGGATGTCATTCACAGGCAATCAAAGATAGGGAGGCAGGAAACGGAAGGCGGGAGAGCATTCTGGCGGCTGAAGGCTAGTTCCTTTTAATACGGCTGCGCATTGGAAAGCCCATGGCGCATTTTCTGCACCCTATCCTACTGGAAATCTGGAAATTGGGAGTCAGGGGGCGGGGGAATCGGCCCCTACGAAATTAGGTGCTGAATTTTACCTCCCATGGCCTCACTGTCTTCCCAGTCAGGATTTCCCCACTTATTAATAGGGCAGGTCATGGGGGGACCCATTAGGTTCAGACTCGGCCGCCAGGGGTAGCTGACTCGGCTCTGTCCGATAACCGTGCTCTGTGTTCTTTGGCTCCCGCTTGCGGGGGGACTGTTTACGACGACGGGCAATATTTTCTTCTGTAGTCTCTTCTGCAATCACTTCATAGAGCAATGCAATTTTATTGCCATCGCCTTTGCGCAGCACTCGCCCCAAGCGCTGAATATACTCCCGGGTAGAGCCACTGCCGGAAAGCAAGATGGCCACCCGGGCATCGGGCACATCCACCCCTTCATTTAGCACGTGGGAAACAACAATGGTTTTATAGTCTCCTGTACGAAAACTTTGCAGCACGGTGCGCCTCTCTTTAACCGGTGTTTGGTGGGTGATGGCGGGAATCAAAAAGTCTTGGGAAATTTTATAGACCGTAGCGTTGTCGTTGGTAAAAATAATGGTGCGCTCGGGGTAATGTTTGGCGAGCAGCTCTGCTAATATCTTTAATTTTCCAGCCGTCCCCAGGGCTATGTTTTTTGCTTCCCGGTGGGCCAGCATGGCCCGCCGACCTTCCTGGGAACGGGCGCTGGCTCCAACGAAGCGTTGCCAGCCCTGGGGACTGCCGAGCCAAATGCGAGACTGTTGCAAAAAGTCGTTGCGCCGCTGGATTAAATCGGCGTAGCGACGGCGTTCCAACTCCGAAAGAGAGACTTTTAACTGCACAATTTGATAGGGGGCTAGGGCCAGTCCCGACAGCTCAGCCGCTGTTTTGTGGTACACCACCGGCCCCAACAGCTGCTCAAGATCGGTATGACGACCATCGGCCCGATCGGGGGTGGCGGTTAGGCCCAGGCGATAGGGTGCGATCGCATATTCCGCAATCACCCGATTAAAATCACTGGGCAGATGGTGGCACTCATCGCACACCAGCAGCCCATAGCGATTCCCCAGGTTTTCCGCATGGATGGCCGCACTGTCGTAGGTGGCCACTAAAATATCGGTGCGATCTCGGCTGCCCCCACCCAATAGGCCAATGTCCGCATCGGGAAATGCGGTTTCCAAATGGGCATACCACTGGTGCATCAAGTCTAAGGTGGGCACCGTGATTAAGGTACTGCGGGGAATGGCCTGCAACGCCAGCTGCGCCAGATAGGTTTTGCCCGCCGCCGTGGGTAACACCACCACCCCCCGCCAGCCATTTTGTTGCCAAGCCCCCAGGGCTTCCCGTTGGTGGGCATAGGGCTCCAACGTCAGCTGAGGAGAAAGCTCCAGGGATTTAAAGTCAGACGCCTGATCGTTAACGTCAATGTGTTCCTGGCGCAACGCCTCCATCAGGGGTCGGTAGCAATGGGCCGGAATCCGAAATCGTTCAATGCGGTCATCCCAAACAGCATGATCAATCCAGGCTTTACCCCGGGGCGGGGGGTGCAAAATTAGGGTGCCGCGATCAAACCGCAGGGTGGATGTACGCGCCATGGAAAAAAGCGGGCGTTGCAAATGGGGCAACGGTTGGGTAGGTCAATAACTATACCAAACTCAACAACTCATCATGATTAATAGTTAAGACAATATAAGGTCTATTCCCTGTAGTACAGAGTCCGTATTCGCACGGAGGTGTTTTGTGCTGGTCTGGTGACAAATAGAAATATCCATCCGAGAAACTATCTAATTTCATCTGGAATGGTTGGCTCTAACCCTGTGTTTATTCGTAGCGTTCTACTAAGGAGACTCGTCAAATGGATATGTCAATGATTCTAGGATTGGCGATTGCTGGCTCAATAGTTATGCTTAGCGGCAATAAATCTAAGTCCCCCAAACAACCCGCACCCAAACCCAATGGAACTGAGTTTGTGGTGCGGGTCGGACATGGCGATATTGCCGTAACCCCCAAGTAGTAAACGCTTAGACCTCAGCAATTTTCTGTTCTTGTTGATCTAAAAACCATTGTTTTGCCCAAGCCAAAGCCTCATCAGCACAGGTGAGTTCTCCACTGGCTTGGGCATTTTCGATGGCACTGAGTAATTGACCAATCTGGGGCCCCGATTTCAGGTTTAGCTGCCCCATAAGATCCTTGCCACTCAGTAACGGAACGGGATGGGCCATGGGGTCGTCCGTCAGCTGATAGCGTTCCACCATGGCAGCAATGGCATCGGTGGGAATACCCATGGACAACGCCACTAAGGACACGGCCGGAAAACTACTGCTGGCCGATTTAAACATAAAGAACTGATCGGACCTAGACAGGTCTCCGGATTGGGCGGCCATCTGGTCCAAATAGGGTTGGGTTTGGAGCACCCTAAAAATGGCCTGCCCTTCATTGCGGCTGTACTTTAGTCGCGTCAGCCAGCGGTTAGCGTCGTCCTCATCCAGGGGCAGTAACCGGGATAGGCGAGCGGCTTTGATCCAACTGCGGTAGTGGCCCGCTGGCACCGGATCTTTCCAACTGCGGAGCAAACCCACATATCCTGGAATTTTGGGCAGATTGATTAGGGCCCGATCTAGGGCTGCCAGCTGCTCGGTATGCTCAACCCTGAGGTGGGGCAACCAGGTGTCAAAGAGGCCGTCCTGCCAGGCCATGCGAAAACACGTGGCTCCGTTGGGCTGACTCAACAGGGCATCTAGCTCGTGGCGAATGCGCTCGGCCGCAATGTTTTGCAGTAGGGGAGCCAGTTCACGAATGGTGCGGCGGGTGGTGCCATCGATGGCAAACCCTAGCTGGGCGGCCTGGCGATAGGCCCGCAGCAGCCGTAGCGGATCTTCCGCCAAATTCTCGCGGCTGACCATGCGCAGGGTTTGTTGCCGTAAATCGGCGATGCCGTTGAGCGGATCGATTAACCGATCGCTGGGGGGATGGTAGGCAATGGCGTTAATGGTGAAGTCCCGGCGTTGCAGATCCGTTTCCAGGGTGGGGCCCACCTGTTGGGCAAAGTCAATGGTGGCCTGGTCAAATACGGCCCGAGCAATTTGATTGTCAGCATCCAGCACCACAAAACCAGCCCGGTAGCGGCGGGCAATGGCACTTGCGATCGCAACCGCC
>CALHGI010000716.1 GCA_938029995.1 uncultured cyanobacterium
CAGAAACAAAGGTGTGGAATATTCAATTGCTCACCATCCAGGCAACAAGGATGCCCTGGATCGGTTTTATATTGTCACCAACGAAGACGCCATCAACTCAAAACTCATGGTCACCCCGGTCAATGCCCTGACCAAAGAGAACTGGAAAACCGTTATCCCCCATCGCCCCGAGGTTCAACTCACGGGCATTAGTGTATTTATCGATCATTTAGTCATCTACGAACGCCAGGGAGGACTGCCCACCATCCGGATTAAAAAACTGTCTACGGCAGAGGAAACAACTCTAGATTTTCCAGAACCTACCTACTCAGTCCGGGCTGGAGGCATGCCCGAATTTGACAACAAAACCCTACGGTTTACCTACACCTCCTTAATTACCCCCGCCTCAGTGTTTGACTATGACATGGACAGCCACGAGCGTGAGTTAAAGAAAGAGACTCCCGTGCTAGGCGGTTACGACCCTAGCCAGTACGAAAGTGAGTGGCTGATGGCCACCGCCCCCGATGGTACCCAGGTGCCGATCTCCCTCGTGTACAAAAAAGGGCTGGTGCGCGATGGCAACAACCCGCTCCTGCTCTACGGCTATGGTTCCTATGGCTATCCGCTATCGGCGTCTTTCTCCTCCATACGTCTATCGCTTTTAGATCGGGGCATGGTTTATGCTCTGGCCCATATTCGTGGCGGCAGCGAGATGGGACGTCCCTGGTATGAGGATGGCAAGTTTCTCCACAAGAAGAACACATTTACCGACTTTATTGCCTGTGCTGAGTATCTGATCGAGCACCAGTGGACTAACCCTCACCAACTGGCGATCTCTGGCGGCAGCGCTGGGGGCTTACTCATGGGGGCCGTGCTCAATATGCGTCCCCAGCTATTTAAGGTGGCCTTGGCCACTGTGCCGTTTGTGGATGTACTGACAACAATACTGGACCCCAGTTTGCCACTATCGGTCATGGAGTGGGACGAATGGGGCAACCCTAACGAAAAAGAGTTTTATGACTATATGAAGTCTTACTCCCCCTATGACAATGTGGCCGCCCAGGATTACCCAGATCTTCTGATTACCGGTGGTTTGAACGATCCACGCGTGTCTTACTGGGAGCCCGCCAAGTGGACGGCCAAACTACGAGAGCTAAAAACAGACCAGAACCGACTACTCCTCAAAACGAATATGGATGCTGGCCATGGTGGGGCCTCTGGACGCTATGGCGGTCTGGAAGAAACCGCCTTTGAATATACCTTTCTGCTGGATAGTCTGGGGTTAGTGTGACGGCCCCTTGAGCCCCCCATGGTTACTGAAAGCTATCGATAGCAACGACCATGGGCGGTTATGGTGAATCTCTGAAAATTTTAGGCATCTTACTACGAGTGTCGCAGACCGCTCTATGCATTCAATCGGGTTGCGATAACAAAACTTAAATTCAACTTTAAGCTTTGCAAACTTCCATCCAATTCATAGGTATAAAATATAAACTGTATTCAATTACACATTTTGTATGTTTTTGACAGAAAAGTTTGGCAACTGTCTCCATTGATCGGATCTTCTGTCATGGCATCTACATACTTGGAGGGACCGAGATGAAACTGTCATTTCTTGGCGCTAACTACGAGGCGCATTTTGAAAATATTCAAGTCACTGATACTGAAAAAATTGGTACCTATCGTGGGGCTCCCCTTAAGCGCAAGGCGTTTAGGATTGATAGCCATCCCCACCAGCGTGTCCAGCTGACCTATCGCGGTGTGAAGTACAACCAAGACGTTTAGTGCAGCGTTCAAGCTAAACCTTAGGTTAGGGCGTTGATCGAGGGTCGTGAGTTAAAGAGTGCTTCTTAATCCTTGTCGACTCTTGGTGTTTTTTCCGCCCTACCCTAGGTCCTAGTTTTGACCCAGCATTGTGATTGCCTGAGCCATTAGCAACGAAGTATCCCTAAATTTGTAGGCCCCTTGTTCCCACGGGAACAAGGGGCTTTTCTATGGCTGGCTGTATTTTGCCCGTGGGCAGAGGGGGCACGGGCCTTGCCCCGTTGAGTCGCGCGCTACACTGGCCTAGGCAACACAACGCGACACAAGTCCATGCACCTAACCGGCAGTGAAAGCCTGGCTAATCGCACCTGTTGGGTGTTTGATATGGATGGCACCTTAACCCTGGGTATCCATGACTTTGAAGAGATTCGAGAAACCTTGGGGCTGCCGGTGGGGTCGCCTATTTTAGAGTCGTTGCGGCGGCTGCCCCCTGACCTGGCTAGGGCTAAACACCAGCAGTTGAGGGATATTGAAATGGACTTTGCCCATCGGGCCACTGCCCAGCCGGGGGCCCATGAGCTGCTGGAGTTGTTGCTGTCCCAGGGGAAGCAAATTGCTATCTTGACTCGTAATGGTAAGGATATTGCCCATGCAACCCTGGACGCTTGCGGGCTGATAGATTTCTTTGAGCCCACCTTGGTGCTGAGCCGGGATTGCCATGCCCCAAAACCAGAGCCGGATGGTATTTTAGCCCTACTAAATGCCTGGGAGTCTGCACCGACGGCGGCGGTGATGGTGGGGGATTATAAATTTGACCTGATGGCTGGGCAGCGGGCTGGGACAACGACCGTTTATATTGACCCCGCCGGAGAATTTGTCTGGTCAGACTATGCGGATTATGGGGTGCGATCGCTAAAATCGGTGGTGAATTGGTTAGAAAAAACCTAGTCAGGAGTCAGCGGTTTGCCCGGCGACTTCTGACTAGGTTTTAGGGATGTTGTGGAACTGCTACAGGCCTATCTCAGAGTTACTTTGGCCCTACTGAGGAATGTTCTCCGGCGTTACGTTGACCCGTTTCACCTCACCATTGCGGCGCACTTCTAGGGCTAGCTTTTGGCCCACTTTGCCATTGCCCACCACCCGTTGCACGTCATTCGCATCCGTCACTGGGGTGTCGTCAATGGTGGCAATCACATCGCCAGCCCTTAAGCCGCCCTTGGCCGCTGGCGAATCTGGCATCACCCGAACGATTAAAATGCCCGTCTCTTCATCCACCGTCAGGCCGCTGTTGGGATCGCTATTAATCTCCGCTTTGACCGTCGGGCTTAGGGTCACCATTTGAATTCCAAGGAAGGGGTGCTCCGCCTTACCCGTTTCCGCCAGTTCCGTGGCAATGCGTTCCACCATGTTGATGGGGATGGCAAACCCCAGACCCTGGGCTCCGTTGATAATGGCCGTATTCACGCCAATCACTTCGCCCTGCTGGTTTAGGAGCGGCCCCCCAGAGTTGCCAGGGTTAATGGCCGTATCCGTTTGGATAAACTCCACCCGTTTGTCCGGCACACCCACCTGGTTGCTGGAGCGACCGACGGCGCTAATAATGCCTACGGTGACCGTATTATCTAGGCCCAGGGGGTTGCCGATGGCGATGGACCATTCCCCTGGCTGGAGCTGATCCGAGTTGCCGAGGGCGACGGTGGGCAGATCCTGCTCGTCTACCTTAATCACGGCGATATCCGTCACCGGGTCGCTGCCCAGCACCTGGCCATCTAAAATGCGGCCATCCTTCAGGGTGACGGTGACGGTGTCGGCCCCTTCTACGACGTGGGCATTGGTGATAATGCGG
>CALHGI010000717.1 GCA_938029995.1 uncultured cyanobacterium
CCATGGAAAGACTCAGTGCTCGCTTCCATCAAGCGGTCAACCGGGTGCCAACGGCCCAGCAGCCCCACTTGGCCCTGAATGCCAATTACCGCCAGGCCCTGCTATATAACCTAGTACTGCAAACCAGCTGTTTTCGTTACTGGGGACAGGGCCAGTGGACCGACTATGCCCAGGCCATTTATCAGCGGGGATGTGAATGCATTGAACAAGGATTTGCCTAAACCGTAAGACCGGTTATGCGACTGAGAAACGCTTGCAAGCGTTCACTTTGGGGATGTTGCAAAACATCCCTGGGGTCGCCGGTTTCTTCCACCACCCCTTGGTTAAGAAACATGACACGGCTAGCCACATCCCTGGCAAACTGCATTTCATGGGTTACCACGGCCATGGTCATACCATCCTCCGCTAGGGTACGCATAACGTGGAGAACTTCACCCACTAGCTCAGGGTCTAGGGCGCTGGTGGGTTCATCAAAGAGTAAGATCTGTGGCTGCATGCACAGGGAGCGGGCAATGGCCACTCGCTGCTTTTGACCACCGGACAACTGGTCCGGATAAGCCGTTTCCTTTTCCGCCAACCCCACTTTGGCCAAATAAAATCGCCCCCGCTCCTGCGCCTCAGCCACGGGCAGTCGTAACACTTTCCGGGGTGACAGGGTCAGGTTCTCCAACACTGTCATGTGGGGATATAGGTTGAACTGCTGGAAGACCATCCCCACTTGGGCGCGCAATTGCTGTAGGGATTGAGCACTCAGGTTGGGAAGAGAAAGATCAATGTTATTCACCACCAACTGACCGCCGCTAATGGTCTCTAGACGGTTAAAACATCGAAGGAGTGTGCTTTTACCACAGCCAGAGGAACCGATAATTGCCACCACTTCGCCCCGCTGGATCTGACCGTTAATCCCCTGGAGCACCGAGAGATTATCGTAGTTTTTCTGTAGGTTGGCAAAATAAATTGCGGCTTCAGTCACAGGGACACCATGGGTAGCGCTTTGACCAGAATACTAGGACTGACTCAAAGGTAGGGCAATCATCAAGACCATTTTAGTGTGCTAAAACCACAAGCATTCTCCATGCCATGGGCAGCAATGGCTATGGGCGGAACAAACTTGACGAGCTGGCAGCCGTTTGAAATACCACCCTTTTTTAATTCCTGGTAGATTAAATTACACGTCTAGATCAGGTATCGGGGTGATCGGTCTTAGCATCCCATCGCCACCGTTATCACCACTTGCGTCATAACATTCAGGTTCCGATTACAAACTAACTATGAAACGGTCTCACTTTTTAAGAAATACAGTCCTCAGCCTCAGCGCAACCCTAGTGCTGGCAGCCTGTGGCGGCACCCAGGAAGCAACTACGACCAGTGAAGATGCAGCAAGTGGTCCTTGGCTCGTTGGCACTGAACCCGCTTTCCCCCCATTTGAGTCCCAAAGTGACAGTGGAGAACTGGTGGGCTTTGATATTGAGTTGATCCAAGCGATTGGAGAGCAGGCTGGCGTCGATGTGGAGTTTGAAAGTTTACCCTTCGATGGTTTAATTCCGGCACTACAGGCTGGCACCATTGAAGCCGCCATCAGCGGTATGACCATTACTAAAGAGCGGTCTGAAACCGTGGACTTTTCTCGCCCCTACTTCAGGGCGGGTCTTGCTATTGCGGTGGACTCAGAGGATAGTGAAACGACTTCTCTAGAGAACCTAGAAGGTAAAACAATCGCAGTCCAAATTGGCACCACAGGGGCAGAAATGGCTGGCAGCATTAAAGATGCCAAGGTCACTACCTTTGACTCGGCACCGTTGGCATTACAAGAACTGGCTAATGGGAATGCTGATGCAGTGATTAATGATGCACCGGCGACATTGGATGCGATCGCAACCGGCAACATCCCAGACATCAAAGTCGTGGGTGAACTACTGACTGAAGAGTTCTACGGCATTGCCATGCCCAAGGATTCACCTAACCGAGAGATCTTGAATGCAGCCCTCAATGAACTCCTAGAAAACGGCACCTATGACACCATTTATGAAAAATGGTTTGGAACTGCCCCCGTCGGCACCCTCCCTGAAACGGCATTTTAGAATCCATCCCCAGGTTTCGCGCTAAGAGTAAAGTGCCACAGTTAAGTATGGACAGTTGACGGGGAGATGGTCACTGTCAACTGCCCATACTCCCATAGTTATAGAGGGCCCATTTACCTTGGAATATATTATTAACGCCCTCCCCTCTCTGCTGAAGGGCGCGACAGTTACCTTACAGCTAACGTCCCTCTCCATTTTCTTTGGCTTTATTGGCGGCACCCTACTCGGTACCGCTAGACTCTCCAAACTGTGGCCTGTTCGATTAATCACCCGAGCTTACATTGAATTTTTTCGGGGCACCCCGCTGCTAGTACAGATCTTTTGGATCTACTTTGGCTTTCCCGCCCTGTTTAAAGGTTTAGGCTTAGACTTTACCTTTGATAGGTGGACCGCTGGCGTCATGGCCCTCAGCCTTAACTCAGCGGCCTACATTGCAGAAATTGTCCGAGGCGGCATTCAATCCATTGAGCGCGGCCAGTGGGAAGCGGCCTCATCCATGGGGCTCAACTCGCTGCAAACCATGCGCTACATCGTGCTGCCCCAAGCCCTGCGTCGCATGATCCCCCCCCTAGGCAACGAGTTTACAACGTTGATCAAGGACACCAGCCTCGTCTCCGTTATTGGGCTAGAAGAACTGGTGAGACGGGGCCAACTCACCGTTGCCACGAACTTTCGAGCATTTGAAATCTATACGGCGGTGGGCCTGATCTATCTGGTGCTAAATATTTTCTTTGCCCAGGGGTTTAGCTGGCTAGAACGCTGGGCTGAACCCACTCAAAAGCAGCAAAAGGAAGCTTAAACCACCGATCCTGGCGCATCCCCATCGGCTTACTTGCGTCGCTTTGAAGATCGATGTTTACTGCCCGGTGGTGTGCGATGGGCACCAAAATATTTTTCGCTGCGATACCGTAACCAGACCCGCAACTGCTGGGGAATTTTGTCCTTCTGCACCTTTGTCAGTTGGTTATACAACTTTAAAGCGCGTTCCCGCTCACGACGGCAGCCTGCATTATTGTGGGCATCCCAAAGCTTCTTAGCTAAACGAATACGGCGATTGGTTTCTTTGATCAGAGCATCGCCCTGGAGTGGCTGATCGGTCATAGCGTTTCAGTAGTTAAATAGACAGATTGTCACAAGGTAAATTGTCGATTTTGGCTGAGCGTGGCACGCTCATATAGTAAGCGTAATAATGCATTAGGATGCTTTCCTGTCACCTTGACGGGACAACACACTACTTTCACAACCCACGCTTTGGCATAACCCATGTGACTCATATGCACAATCATGGCTTTGGGGCTTGCGACTGCCCAACGGATACGTCGCCACAAAAACTGAGGGTATTGGCTATCGCTCTAGTGATGATAGCCGGGTTTTCTGCCGTGGAACTGAAGGTGAGTCACCACAGCCACAGCCTATCGCTGGTGGCGGATGCGGGCCACATGGTAGCGGATGTGTTTGCGATCTCAATGTCCCTCCTGGCTGCCTGGATCGCCCGCTGGCCTTCCTCTCCCCAAGCGCCCTTTGGCTATCGGCGCATAGAAATTTTAGCCGCCCTGGTGAATGGCATTGGCCTACTGCTAATCGCAGGCTGGATTGGTCAAGAGGCGATTACTCAGTTGCAAACCCCCTCCGAGCACATACTGCTGACACGTCCCATCGCCTTAACCGCCTTAGGGGGTTTAGGGGTCCATGGCATCAATGCATATTTACTCCACAGCCACACCGGGAATGACTTAAACCTACGCGGGGCCTTTCTACACACCCTGGCCGATGCCCTGAGCTGTTTGGGCGTACTCTTTGTGGCCGCCACGGTGCATTGGTTAGGCTGGCAATGGACCGATGGTCTAGTGAGTTGTGCGATCGCAGTCCTTATTTTCACCGGAGCCATTCCCCTGATCCGCCAAAGCCTCAGCATTTTGCTAGAGCAAACACCACACAACATCAACACTGCTGACATCGAACAACATCTCCTCACCTTTGGCGATGTCACCCAGGTGGATCAGCTCAGAATTTGGACCATTGCCCCCGGTCAAATACACCTGACCGCCAATCTAACCGTCACCGGCAGTCCCAATCGCCGCGACCTGCTCCTCAACCGCCTACAGACATCCCTCAGCAACGACTTTGACATTAGCGATATCACCCTGCAAATGAAATCAGCCCCATTGGTTGCCCTACCAACGCTGCCCAATACTAAAATACGAGAGCTCATTCAGACCGGTACCACCGATCTAGAAAGCATTGTCCCCGCTGAAACCAAACTAAATGCAAGTCGCCTCTTGGAACGTTAACTCTGTCCGCTCTCGCCTGAACCATGTCACCGACTGGCTCAAGGACAATCCAGATGTGGATGTACTATGTCTCCAAGAAACCAAGGTGGTCGATGCTGACTTTCCCAGGGCGCCCTTTGAAGACCTGGATTACCATCTCTATATCTACGGGCAAAAAGCCTATAACGGAGTGGCTTTAATCAGCAAATCTCCCTTAGAAGACGTCCGAATGGGCTTTGGCTCCATCCTCGACGAAAACACAGTTGGCGATCTAGACGAGCAAAAAAGAGTCATCAGCGCCGTCCTCAACGGTGTGCGCATTCTAAATCTATACGTGCCCAACGGATCATCCATTGGCAGCGAGAAGTATGACTACAAACTACGCTGGTTAGCCCTACTCAAGCAATATCTGATCAAAACCCTGGCAGAAAACAACCCGCTCAACGTCTGTGGCGACTTTAATATAGCCCTAGAAAATAAAGATATTTACACCGACGAAAAGCGAGACAAACACATCATGTCTTCGCCGAAGGAACGGGAAACATTAACCGATATTTTGACCGTAGGTCTCGCCGACGTCTTTCGGAAATTTACCGATGAAGGAGGTCACTTTAGCTGGTGGGACTATCGGGCCGCATCCTTTCGCAGAAATATGGGATGGCGCATTGATCACCATTACCTTTCCCCCGAACTCTATAAACAAGCCAAGCGCTGCTGGATTGATATTGAGCCCCGCAAACTAGAAAAACCTAGC
>CALHGI010000718.1 GCA_938029995.1 uncultured cyanobacterium
GAGCAGCTGGCGGACAATGGATTCACCACTCACAATATTCAGTTCTGGCTCTACCCATAGGCCCGCATCAATGGACCATTTACCCGCCGTGACCTGCTGCTGCACCTGGTGGAACAGGCCAGGGCGATGCTCCTCTAACCAGGCAAACAGGGCCGGGCTGGAGTGGGTGTAGGTTAACTCAGGAAAGTCCTGCTGCAGGGCCAGCACCGATTGAAAGGTGCGCTCCGCCGCCCGCCAGGTGTCGGCCACGGGCCACAACCAGGCTAAATCTAAGTGGGCATGGCCGACGCAGTGAATTTGGCGCTGCTTTACCCAGTCGCCGTAGGGCAACAGGCTTTGACGCACGGTGGCTAAGCGCTGGTGCAGGTCGCCACTGGTGGGTTGCCATGCCTCAGTAATTAGGACCTCAACCCCAGGCAGTTTCTCCGGGGCGAAGGCCTTTAAGTAGTACTGCAGAACTTCTAGTTCATCGGCGACAAAGCCAGGTTCAGGGGCCATGGGGTGCTCTAGGGCTTCATAGATTAAGTGCGATCGCACCAATGCCCCAGCATCATGTTTCGGGCTTTCCAGCCGCAGCACCACGTCAAATGTCTGACCTGGCAACGCATTCTCCGTCAAACAAGGGCGAATACAAAAGTCAAATAAATCCCCCGCCTGAACCAACTCTCCATTGACATATAGCTGAGCATCCTCCGCCCACCAAGCCGTTGCTAACCGTAGGGTAAGCCCTGCTAAAGGATAACCATTCAGCGTTTCAGGCACCGTAAACCGCTGATATAGCCACAGCACCCGGCCCCGAGGCCAAGCAATATGCTGGCGGTCATTCAACGGCATGCCGGCCCATTGAGCCCCATGGGCCATGGCGGTGGCATGCGCCCCCCCGTGATCTTCATATAAGCCCTGCCAAGATATCTGCACATCTTGCTGGCTATAGGTCCGTAGCTCTTGAATCAGGTTCGTCAGAAATGGGGTCGAGGCGTTCATAGTTCCGCTAAGATCGAACTAGGATTTATCAAGCATCCTCGGATACTTGCCATACAACTATGCCATCGTCGTCCCGGCCCTACAAAAGCAAATTACTCAAGTTTGTGCTGCAGCAATGGCAGCAAGGGTTAAACCGGCAAGATCGGGCTTGGCGACAGCTACAATCCACCGCAACCTGGAGCGCTCAAGCGGCCATATTTCCCTTTTATGCCATCGTACGGGCAATGGAGCGGGCTAGCTTTGCCCTCAAGGACGGCGACCATTCACCCCAAACAGATTTGTCTGTTCCCAGCACCCAAGCCCGGCAGAACGTAACCGACCTGGATCATTCCTTCACAGCAATTCTGACCCATACCCAACAATTACTCTCATCAGACCCCATATTCGCCAAAATAGGGTCATCTGCAGCAGCCCAGCTAACCACCGCGCCAAAAGTTAGCCTAATTAGTAAAATAACGTCTTTTTGGTCCCGTACCATTCAACGTCGGCAGCGCTCAGGAGATTTAAACCCCAGCCGTAACAACCCAACCACAACGGGGGAATTAACCCTAAAATCTGGAGGTATCAGCCGCAAAGCAGCCGCTGATTTACTGCGAAATGACACAACCCTAGCTTCCGTGATTGAAAATCAAAGATTAGTGGTCGTTAACTCACACAATCAGATTTTCGATATTTTAACCCCTGCACAACAAACAGATCTCAAGTATTACATTAGTCGTGTGATGAAGGCTTATCAACAGTCTCGAATGATCGTTCCACGGTCATCCAAACGACTATCCGTCAAAACTGTTCTACCGCTTCGTCCCAGCAATGATGATGTTCTAACCACGATTCTAAACCAGGCCGAACAACTGCTATCACCTAGTCAAACCGCACAGCTGACTATCTCCCCTAAAAGTAACTTCTTGGCTCAAGCCAAGTCTTTTTTGACCAACGCCCAGCCCAGTACGAGACATCCTGGAGAGTTACAGCCTCCTGCCCACCACCAGCCCCCATCCAGGCAGTTAACACAGCGCTCCACCGCCATCGATCCCAGAGCAAACTCTGTGCTACACCAGCAGGGAATCACCCTAGCTTCAACAATTGACAATCGACACTTGGTTTTAGTCAATGCCCAAAACGAGATTTTTGACATTCTAACCCCTGGACAACAAACGGATCTTATCCATTACATTAGCCGTGTCATGCGGACTAACCGACAGTCGCGGACTATTGTGCCCCGTCAACCCCAGCGTCTGTCGGGAAAAACAATACTAGCCATCGTGGCCGTATTCATCACCGCCCTACCCGTGGAGTTGAAAAAAGCATGGTCCCAGATAGCGCCAGGTCCCGAAGCGCCCAGCCTTCCCCCCATAGCCTCCAACGGTCTCCAAGCTGAACCCCAATCTCGTATTTTTTACCCTAAGGCATCTGCCCCCGGCACTGTTAAGGCCCGCTCTCGACGATTACCTCACAACCCTGACCCCATGGGCCAGGTCAATGCCCGTCGCCTAACGAGTAATTCTCCCGATGCGTTCGAGGCTAACGTCAACGACGTCAACTATCTAGAGCATCCGTTAGAAAAGCTACTGCGCTTGATTGATCGAATGTTGACTTGGTGTGAAAACCGCTGGCAACAATGGCGCAGGCACAGCTAGGGCATGGAGCTACCATAGGATAGTTCAGCGCATCGTCCTACTCTTCCCATGGTCAAATCTTGGTATCGTCTGTGCCATGCTCTCAAGGCCCATGGCACTGTTATATTGCTCAATATGGCGGTCATCTTGCCATTTACCCTACTCACGGGTTATATCAAACTCTCCACATTGCTCAATGGCTACACCGCAGGCCGCACCCTGAGACGTTCAACCGGTATTGAGCTGCTGATTACCTTGTTTAGTGAACCCTATACGCTGCCCTACGAAGGTATTTTGACCGAAATCTCTGAGATTATTTGGTGCTTTCCCATTGCGCTCTGTTTTTTTACTGCGAGCCTGGTTAGGCATCCAAAACTACGACAGTATCTAATCTGCATTAGCATTCTGTTGACGCTATTGATGATCGATGATGCGTTTCGAGTTACCCTAATCCTCTACGTTCTGTTGTCGGTGCCAAAAATGGTGAGCTATGGATTATATGTGGGGTTTGGGGTTGCGATCGCAACCTACTTCCACCACATTATTCTCAAAACACCGTACCCATGGCTATTGCTCGCCACAGGTCTCATGGCCATTTCAGCCCTAGCCGACTTTGTCCCCATTCCTGGCATTGGCACCCCCATCATGCTCGAAGACGGCACCAAATTGCTAGGCCTCGTCAACCTAACCATCTATATCTGGAAACTCGCCCAAACATCCCTCAAATCCCTCACCCTCACTCCAGACAGCTAAAGGATTATGTCCCCCAGACTCCCATGCAGAAAGCGGACTAACAACCCTCAACCTGCTGCTTCAGATAATCAGCTAACCGCGTTGCCAAAGCCACCACCGTCAATGTCGGATTAGCAAACCCTAGCCCCGTGGGAAACACAGAACTACCCGCTATAAATAAATTCGCTACACCATGCACTTGGCAATTTGCATCCACCACCCCTTGGGCCGGATCACCATGCATCCGCGTCGTACCAATATGGTGATGGGTACTCACCACAAACGGCACACCCCCCATATCCAACTCAAACTGTGGCTGAAATTCTCCTAATCCCGATTTCGAAACCACATCTCGAAAAATCTCTTGGCTGCGCCGAATACTCTCTAAATCACATGGATTCCAAGACCACGTCAACTTAGTACAAGGATTACCCAAAAAGTCCCTATCATCCCCCAGAGATATGCGGTTGGCAGGATTAGGCGTCTGCTCAGTCTGCGCCCCAAGTTCAAAGGCAAAAAAACGTTGATTCCGATCTGCCAAGTCAAACCACCCACCCCGGCTTGGTCCATACACCGGCTGCTCCCGCTTCAGCAAACGAGCGCCAGTATAATTCACAACATCAGCAAAATCAGGCAGCGATCGTTTCAAATACCCTAGCGTCTTCCCAGACAACACCCCCTTCCGCAGCGATTGGGTAAAACGCCTAAAATAAACTACAGACTGGGTCTCTAATCCCTTGACCTTAGGCATCAACGACACACAGAAATTATTCAGCTTCTCTTCCCTCAGTACACGCTCAGAGAAGCCAAACTTCGCCATCAAAGCAGTGCCCCGAACCCGATGGAGATCATATAAACCCAACGCATCCAACACAGCAGAGCTAGACGGCTTAAAAATACCAAAACGAGTGCCCGGATGGTCCATAAAAAACCGTCCCACCAAATCATGCTCGTTACCAATGCCAGTCGACCTAACGCTCCGGGACATCAGCAACAAACGCGCATTTTCCATCCCCCCCGTAGCCAAAACAACGTTTTTTGCTGCCACCCAGAAACTAGTATCGGCCGTGATCGCCACTTTAAGCTTCTCCACAACCTTTCCCACGTCATTGGTCAACAGCTCAACTACATGGGCATTGGTATAAATATCAATGTTGTTCGCTTCGCTAATCTCGTGTACATAATCCTGGAAAAAGATCGATCTCAGACCAAACTGAAATATCCGACTTTCCGCTCGATCATCGCCAAAATCCAGTACTTGTCTATCAGACGTCTCCCAAAACTGGGGAGAATACTCCAAGGGACCAATCTGGCATATTTTATGCGCCCGCCCATAGTAAGGCATCAGATCCTGACGTTGAAACGGCCAGCCACTATAGGGAATTTCGTCCCGCTGCTGAAAATCAATTTCATCCGGAATCACATGGCGCACATGTAAAATTTCCTGGGCACCCTCATCCTCGTCCACCTGAATTTCCCAAAAATTAGATGAGCCCCCCAACTGACGACACCGCCCCACCAGTAGTTCATCCCCAGGATAGGCACGAGAATCAATCTCTCCCCCATACAAAGACTGAGTTTTCTCTTTAAAGAGAGCATCACCACTCTCCAATATACAAACCTTAATCGACGAATGAGATAGCTCGCGCGCCAGCGTTAACCCTGCGGGCCCCGTCCCCACAATACAGATATCAGCTTGTATAGTCTCATTCGCACCAATATCAGTTGCATTAATAATCATCAGCTTACAAGATACACACCATCAGCAATTTAGATCCTCGTCACCAATATCCCCACCAGCATCCACCGATGCTTGTAACCTGCAAAAGCCCCCCAGCATACAACAGGCTAACGCCCCAACATCCCCCTCAGTTTTAAAGACATCCGCACTTTATCTGCAATCCTTTTAGCTTTATTCATCGCTCGCTCAGATAGACTAGGCGGAGGTTTGGGTTGAAATTTTTCAGGTAGTAACGTACGCCCCAAAGGCCACGGGCGGGGCGGCTTATCCCAAATAGCCTGCCTTACAGCTAAAAACCAGGCCATATAACTCTCAAATGAATACTCATCAGCCACCGCTACATGGGCCGCCCGCCCCATGGCCTCCAACTTTTGTCGGTCATCCATTAAACTCTCAAT
>CALHGI010000719.1 GCA_938029995.1 uncultured cyanobacterium
CCGACCGGCAAATTTCATCACATTCCCTAAATCAGTATTGCCAGGGCGGTTATCGGCTAAGAACGTCGTTAGGAGAGAGTTAGTTCCACCAACACTCTCTGGCGTGGGTGACCCCATGTTGAACAACTTCATGACTAAAGGCAAAAGCTGGGGCAACATGGCCTGGGCTACGGAGGCTTGCATGCCGGTCTTTTGTACAACTGTCTGAATAAGCTGTTGCTGAATCTGCGGAGACATGATGGATGCCAATGCGGATGAACCGTCAGCACGGCCCAGCATAGATGCAAGCTGTCCGGCGCCCAGTTGGGACTGTTGCTGTTTTAAGACAGGTTGAAGGGCACCGCCCAAAATAGTCATCATTGACTGCATTTGATTGGAGTTTACCCCCTTACTGCCTGCCAACTGTTGAACTGATTTGCTAACTTGCTCTAACTGGCTAATACTCGCTTGTTGATTGGGGTCGTTAATGGCGCTCAACACTTCAAAAAACATTGTTTAATTCTCCAAAAAAGGGTGAATTGTTTTGAAAAAAGGCCAGTTGATGATTAGCCAATGGTTTGACTAGTGCTTGAGAACTGAAAGTGTAACTTCCCCTGTATTATCATCCGGGTAGGTGTCGAGGAAAAAGGCACAGAGTGTAGCGGGTTCCCTAACATCGAGAATCAGCGTATCGTCATACCCATTTAGGGTGGTCCAGGTAGAACTTACGGGGATTCCAGTCTTTTGGTTGATGACGGTGCCACCGTGAATCCACAGGAGCACAAAGGCTTCCCCGGGGTGAGCATCGTCGCCATCATAGTTAAATACGCCGTCGCGCAGACGCAATGTGTACACAGCGGGGTCTAACTGGTGGGTACTGGCAACGTCATGTTCAATGTGATGCAGCTGCGCTTCATCGAACATGACAGCATTGTTGCGGCTGTGGACTTTGACGGTTTGTACAGTGCCTTGATTGGAGGGTGCCGTTGCAGCGGGAGTTGCAGCAGACTTCACATTTTTAGCATCGCTGACACCAGCCCCCATAGCAGCAGCACCAGCACCAGCGGCGAGGGCAGCACCACCACCCAGGACAGCAGCGCCTGGAAATTTGGCGGTGACAGTAGTAGCCCCCTCAGCTCCTGGCATCTGTACTGAGTTTGACTGGGCTAGGGGTAGCCAGTTACCGGATGCAGTTTGATAGCCTACTTCTGAAATGTAGGTCCGTCTGGGACTCACTGAGAAATGGGTATCCACATCAGTATCTGTACATTCAATCTGAGCCACGGGGTCAGGCAATAGCGCCTTGCCCGTTCCATCAGTAACATCGTAGAGCTTAGCCATCATGGTTTCTCCCCCCTGACGTTTGGCTTCGGCCAATTGTCCCTGGGGAATTTCCCAGTAGGCATATGCGTCCTGGGCATTGGCAGGGGTGAGCACCATTCGGGCAGTTTCTGTCGAGGCTTTGGCCTTACCGCCGGCTAACGTGGTTTGCTCCTTTGCTCCTTTAGCACCTAGGGCTGCAGCTCCTGCTAGGGCGGCTCCCCCTAGGGCAGCTCCTGCCAGACCGGCAGCTCCCTTGGCACTGCTGGCTGCGGCTGGTTTTACCGCTGGGGCAGATGCGGCTGGCATAGGCGCGCCCTCGGGACATACGGGCACCCGTACTTGGTCAGATTTGGCAATGGGCAACCATTGGTTGTCAGCCGTTAGATATCCCACCTCTGCACAGTAGCTACGATCATCGACGGCAATGGGGAAATGGAGGTCGGGGTTTGACTCTATACAGGGAAATTGGGCGGTAGCCGATGGCAGGGGAGCGTTCTTACCCCGGCCAGTGACATCATAAAGACGCACCATCATGCTTTCCCCACCCTGACGCTTGATCTCAGTCAAACGATCCTTGGGTACTTCCCAGTAAGCATAGGCGTTGCGGCAATCGCGGGGGGTGAGAACCAAACGAGATTGAGCTGGAGCAGCGGCACCGGCGGCAGCAGCACCAGCGGCAGCGGCCACGGGGGCAGCGGCACCGGCGGCGGCTCCCCCCCCTTTGAGTAATCGCCACAGTAAGAAACCCAGCAAGGGAATGGCAAGTAGGGGCAGCAGCCAGAGTGGGAAACCCCCCTTGCCGGCGGCACTGGTCCCGGCTCCGGCCGCAGGGGCTGGACTAGCAGCCGGTGCTTCGGCAGCACTGGGGACGGGTACCGGGGCTTCAGCTGGGGCGCCTGCGAGAATTTCCTGTCCTGGTTCGGTGGTGGCGAACCCTAAAAATGCCAAGGCAGCAGGGCCCGCATCTTCCTTGTAGACAAAGGCGCGGTACTGGGAGTAGGGATAGCGCGGGTCATCCGGCAGGGTTTGGTGCATGGGGATGATGCGAAGATCATCGCGATCAAGCACCTGGGAGACAACCGAATAGCCAATACCATCTTTGCCCAGGGCTTTGACTACGGTGTCCGTTTCATCATCGGCAATTGGGTCAGCCGTGGCACCGGTTTCAAAGGGTTTCCCGTCAAACACCTGGTAGGTACTTAAGGCCCGTCGGGTATCACTATAGGCCGGTCGATCTACGAAACGAATGGCTAGATCGGGACCACCTAGTTCAGACCAGTTGGTAACTTCTCCTCGAAAAATGCTGGCAAATTGCTCAAAGGTTAGATCGCCTTCAAAGGAGTTGTCTGGCCCTAGAATAATTGCCAGCTTCTCACGTTGCTCCAGCGGTACTTCCACCACCCCCTGAGCTTTCTCTTCGTCGGTGAGGGGACGTCCCGTTGCCAGGAGATCGATATCACCGTCAATCAGAGCCTTGAATGCTTCATCGGTGCGGCTGGCATCTAGTTCAACATCGACATTGGCATACTGCTCTTCAAATCGATCTTCTAGCCCTTCGTTTGTAAAACGCATACTAGTGGAACCATCCACCTTAAGGGTGGTTCCATCTGGTAGCGAACTGGGAATGGGAAAGCTTTCGGGCGCTTCCCCAAAGGACTGGGCTAAAACAGCATGTCTAGAGAAATGCTCACCAGAGAACTGAGAGACTGTAGCCGCAGCAAGGGCAATGGCAGTGAATTTTACCAAGGACATCTTTCGATACACGATTCTGATTCAAAGTGCGTAGGGTGTGGACAGGAAAATCAGGAGTAGGTTGGAAGCCGCCTTAGTAAGTAAGGGCAACTCGATAAACCTAATGGGCCTAGGAATGGGTGACGGAAAGGGTTAGCTCGCCACTGTGATTGCCGGTATTGGTATCAAATAAGAACGCGCAGAGTGTAGCCGACTCAATGACATCCATGACTAAGGAGTCTTCATAGCCATTTAGGGAAGCCCAAGTGGCCACAACTTCTACGTTGGATTTATGGTTAATCACTTTGCCACCATAAATCCATAACAGAACCCATGGTTCT
>CALHGI010000720.1 GCA_938029995.1 uncultured cyanobacterium
CTATACCACCTGCCGCTAGGATGGCTGCGAAAGAGGTGGTTTCAACGCCAAAGAAGCCTAATATGGCAATAACTAAGATGACGTTGAGTAAAACACCCAGGGTGGACTTAAGGTAAACGATTAATGTGGGGTCAATCGTCGACTTCTTGAGGCTATTACTTACAAGGCCAATGGCAAACTTGATTAACCATCGTCCAACAATCCAGAGAATAATTGCCCCAATGATCTTGAGGCCGACATCGGCTAGAGTACTTCCGGCACTCTCCATGATCCCTGACCATGGGCCTGCTTGTAAAAGAATTGGATTCATTGTGATTCTATCCAGCCATCAACTTATGTCAGTGCGTAATTATAATATTGGTTGTTAGCAGGCTAATTCTTCCGCTAAAACACTTAAGCTTCTAGGGCGTATTGTCGTCTCTTTGGTTCATGCTTAGGCAATATCTCTAGCTGATTGCCCATTAGCGGCTCCATATTCTCCATGAAACCATCGTCACCGAATTACGTATTACGGCTACGTCTCTATATCAATCTAGTGCCTGTATTCGGTGTGCCTGCTGCCCTGTGGACACTTTACGGCACCCCTAAACCGTCCCAAACCGAAGGGAAACAATTGCAGCAGGTCAGTCGCTTAGCCGTTGTTTTAGGAATGGGATGGCTGTTAGCAACTGTTTTATTAAGTGCGGGTGCCCATAGCGAATTTTCCCAGGTGGCCACCCTCCGGTTTTGGATTGCCAGTAGCTTTGTGGGCACTGGTTATTTCATGACCAATCTTTGGTTGATGCTACGGGTATCGAGGGGACATTCAACTAAGCTACCGGGGATCAGTCGCCTGAGCCGCCGCTTACCGGACTAACGTGGCCAAACTGGCGAGTGTTGCGTTTTGAAAAGATCTGTCTTTTCTCAGCAATGTTGGTACCATGCTGCTAAATATTGATTAGTTTGTACAGTCGGCAACCCCGGTTGGATAGACCTATGCAAAAAGGGTTACCAAATCCCTGTTGTACAATGCACCTTAACTTGATGGTTAGAACCTGAAAATCGTTCTGTTTACCCCAGGCGAGGGGGGTATTGTTGTGTAGTCAATTACCATGACCGGCAGCGAGGCAGCTATTTTTGCCATTGCTGATGGACAGAACCACCCGATCTAGGCATGACATGCTAGGTCGGAAGTTCGTAAATTAAGCCATCCCGAGGAGCAGCAGCCCCTATTGTTTTATATTAACTAGCTGTAGTAACCAGCGATTAAGGGCAAATAGTCGCTACACTAACGTCTACATTATTGATCATCCCCCAGCCCACCGTTCTTAATCCAGGTTCGAGGTTATTCTGTGTCCATCCCACACCGTAGCAAGCCGTCGTCTAGCCGCCCAAAAAAGGTCAAAGTATCCCATTCACGTCAGGGACGTGGCTGGCTAGGAATTCCTAAGTGGGCATGGATTACGGTAGCCCTCGCTAGTGTGGCAACGGTTTCAGCGGGGACCGGTGCTTTGCTGGCCGTGTCGATGAACAGCCAGCCCCTACTACAAAGTCAGCTTTCCCCTGAGGAAGCGGCCGTATTTAGCGAGGGAGATCCCATTCTCTCCACCAGTAGTTTGCGGCTGCCAAGGTTGACCAGACCGGTCAATATTTTGGTATTGGGGGTAAAGGTGTTGACCTCCGATCTGGAAGACCCCATTCCTGGTGCCGATCAGCTGGGGTACCATGCCCTGGTTAATTCCTTTGAAGGGCTGTCGGACACCATGCTCCTACTGCGGTTTAACCCTCGCACAGGACAAATGGTGGTGATGTCGGTGCCTCGGGACACCAGGGCCCTGGTCAATGGCTCGTTAACTAAAATCAATGAGGCGAATTTAGATGGTGGTCCTGCTCTACCGGCCGAGTCCATCAGTGACTTGCTGGGGGGAGTGGCCATTGACCGCTATGTGCGGATCAATGTGCAGGGGGTGGAAAAGCTGCTAGACGCCCTTGGGGGTGTAACGGTCACCGTCCCAAAGGATATGAAGTATCAGGATGATAGCCAGCACCTATATATCAATCTAAAGGCGGGTCGCCAGACATTAAACGGCGATCAGGCACTGCAATTTTTACGGTTTCGCTACGACGACAATGGAGATATTGGACGGGTACAGCGTCAGCAAACGCTGATGCGGGCTGTGATTGAGCAAACCTTGAACCCGGCAACCATCTCTCGGCTACCGAAGATTTTATCGGTGATTCAGTCCCATGTAGACACCAACCTTTCGGTGGAAGAATTAGTGGCCTTAGTGGGCTATGGGGCTCAAACCAACCGCTCAGATGTCCAGATGTTGATGCTACCGGGCAACTTCAGTAGTCCTGAAGACTATGACCTCAGCTACTGGTTGCCCAACTATGCCAGAATCGACAACCTGGTGGAACAATACTTTGGGCTGGAATCGTCCCAGGCCATGGAAGCGACCAGTCCGTCCTACCTACGAGTGGTCATTGAGGACAGTACGGGCGATGATGTGGCGATTCAATCGTTAATTGATAGTCTTTACGACAGTGGCTATCGCAATGTGAGCGTAGGGGAGGATTTGAATGAGCCGCTCTCTGAAACACGCATTGTGGCCCAGCGGGGCGACCGTGCCAGTGCATCCATGCTGCAGCGGTTTTTGCGCATTGGCGAGGTGCGGGTGGAAAGCACGGGCAACCTTGATTCGGATATTACGATTCAGCTTGGTGAAGATTGGCTGGACGAGCATGGAGCCAATCTTTGATGGCAAATGATCGCATCTATCAACTGAAGCTCACCCTCACCGACAGTAATCCCCCCATCTGGAGACGATTATTGGTCAGTGCCGCCACCAGCCTAGAAGAGCTGCACCGCATTATACAAATTGCCATGGGTTGGCAAAACCTATCTAATTATCATTACCGCATTGGTCAACAGCGGTCGGATACTGAACCCGGTTTATTGCAGATGCCCCTGAATGAGATTGTCAGGGATGACGTCACTCGCTTCTGCTATGTCTATGACCTGCGGGACGGCTGGTTTCACACCCTGGAGGTGGAAATGGTCCTACCGGCAGATCCCGAGGGGCATTATCCCCACTGTGTCACCGGGGCACTGCGCTGCCCACCAGAAGGTAGCGGTGGCATCTGGGGCTATAACGGGCTATTGGAAATTTTAGACGACCCGGACGATCCACAGCACCTGAGCCGATGGGATGAAGTGGGTGGAGACTTTGACCCAGATTATTTTAATTTGGGGCTGGTGAATATGCAGCTCCATGCGGGCTAGGGGCACAGTGTTCTCCCATGGCTCTAATCCTTCAAGGATTATGGCTCATCATGGGGGGATGAAATTTGTTGAAAACCTTGGGCCGCTTGCTGCCACCCCCGTCGGATCTGGGGTGCTTGATAGTGGAAAAACCACTGGGCTCGGGTGGCAAACAGGGCCAGCTCCATGGGCAATGTGAACTGGATGAGGCCCTTATGCCGCAGCGTACTGACGTAGGTATCAAACTGCTGTCTTAATTCCCGTAGCTTGCCTAAGTACCAATCAAGGCTGGCATGGCGTAGTTTGGCGGATTTTTTAATGCGCTGCAGTTCGCTTCTAAAGGTGGTTAGGGATGCCATAAAGACCTGATCGCGCATCTGATCCTGAAGCATGTACTGACTGAACAGATGGGCGGTGCTTAAGGATTGGGATTGTTCTTGGACAAGCCGTTGGGGGTGCTGGGAAAGATCTGACATGGCTAAACAGCAAACAGCAGTAGCTGACATCATAGTTCGGATCAGCCAAGGTCGACTATTGGGCAGTCGGCGTTGGGGCTGGCGGGGGCCAAATGCTAGCAAATTCGTTGGCAAGGCAGCGCATTAAGCAGTTTTGATGGCCAAAGGCTAGGTCCATCTTTAAGGCGTCGTCTAGGGGAAACCAACCCACCTCGGTCACCTCTCCTGGACTGACCTGGGGAGTTAAGTTGGGTAACTGGGCCCCAGGCTGGAGAAATACCATGAGGGGATAATGCATGCCTACATTTTGCAGGCGGCGGGGTTCGCTGAACACTCGGCTGGGCTGTTCCAGGGACCCGACTAGGTGGTGCTTGGCTTGGAGGTCCAGCAGGTCTAACCCTAGCTCCTCCCAGACCTCTCGCATCACGGCACCGCCAACGGTTTCGTCATAGTCCAGGTAGCCACCCGCTAAGCACCATTTGCCCACCTCGGAGGGGAGGTCAGGCCCACGCTTATTTAAGGGGACGTAGGCGTTACCATCGCAAATGACGATTAGAATAGCCAACACGGTAACGCTACGACTAACCCAAATCTCTTTTCCCTCGACGAGGACGCAGCGATTTGGAGTACTGGTGAACTTAGCCATGGCATAACCCGAGGGGTTCCTTAGTTGCTTTTCTCTTGTAGATAAGCTGCGATCGCACTTTCCGCAATCTGGGCCATGCTCATGCCCTGGGCAGCGGCCGACTCCTTCAGCTTCAGGTACACTTCGCCCGATATCCCCACCCGGTGTCTGCGACGGCCCGAGGCCCCCTTAGCAGGCACATAGGATTCAGAGAAGTTGCGCAGGGCATCAAAGCCGATGCGATCGCAAAAGTCCCCAAAGCTTTCAGACGCCTGACGACCCTTCTTAAAGAAGGCCAACATGGGCTCTAGGGTCTTCTCTAGATCGTCAATGTTCATCTTTTGCATGTAGGCCTGGGCCAACCGGGTCTGGTTGGGGGAGCCCCCTAACCACAGCTGATAGGAATTGGGGGCACTGCCCACAAACCCCAACTCTGCCATGTAGGGACGGGCACAGCCATTGGGACAGCCGGTCATGCGAATGACAAAGTGCTCTTGCTTCAGCCCCATCTTATTCAAAAGGGACTGAATGCGGTCCAAAATACTCGGAATTGCCCGTTCTGACTCCGTCACCGCCAAACCACAGGTGGGCAATGCGGGGCAGGCCATGGCATAGCGGTGCAGCAGATTAATTTGATCTTCCGCATCAATCCCATTGCTGCGCAGGATGCGATCAATTTCCCCCTTATCTGCCGGATCAATCTCCGTCAGCAGCAAGCTTTGATTGCTCGTCAGCCGCATGGGCAAGCGATAGCGCAGCTCAATTTCCTTCAGGGCTGACTTAATCTTGAACGCCCCTAGGTCATGGATGCGGCCGTTTTCAATGTGGACACCGAGGAACAGCTTGCCATCGCCTTGCTCATGCCAGCCCAGGTAGTCATAAAACTTCCACTCCGGTAATTCTCGATAGGGCTGAATGCGCTTCCCAAAGTATTCTTCCACCTTGGCCCGGAACCGCTCCACCCCCCAGTCGTTAATCAGGTACTTCATGCGGGCATTGCGACGCTGCACCCGATCACCGTAGTCCCGCTGGGTGGCCACAATCGCCTTGAGCAGGTCGTAGATGTCCGCCTTATCGACATAGCCAATTTCATCGGCGACCCGGGCAAAGGTTTCCTCCTTATTGTGGGTGCGCCCCATGCCACCACCGGCTAGCACGTTAAAGCCCAATAGCTCCTGATTGTCGTCAAGGATGACCACCAGGGTCACGTCCTGGGTATAAGCATCTACGGAATTATCACCGGGAACGGTGACCGAGCACTTAAACTTCCGGGGCATGTAGTGGGTGCCATAGATCGGCTCCACATTGTCGTGAACAATGGTGCCATTGCCATTGCGCTGACGGGCAGCCACCACATCCGGGTGCTCTTCTGCGGTGACGGCCTTTTCCCCATCGAGCCAGATCTCGTAGTAAGCAGAGGTCTGGGGGGTGAGCAGGTCGGCAATGCGGTTGGCATACTCCCGCGCATACACATACTCAGGCTTGTCTTTAAAGGGAGCGGGCACCGCCATCACGTTGCGGTTCAGGTCGCCACAGGCCCCCAGGGTAGAGCCCATGCTGCGGATGATCTCCGCCATGGTGGCCTTGAGGTTCTTTTTGAGGATGCCATGGAGTTGGAAGGCTTGGCGGGTGGTGGCCCGAATGTTGCCATAGCCATACTTATTCGATAGCTCATCTAATGTTAGATATAGCTCTGGGGAAACTAATCCGCCCGGATTTCTCGTCCGCAACATCATGCGGTAGTCCTTTTCTTGGCCCCTGACCCGGTTATCCCGATTGTCCTGCTGATAAGACCCATGGAATTTAAGGATCTGGATACCTGCTTCAGTGAAGTGGGTGGTGTCCTGGGCTAGCTCGGTGGCCACCGGCTCCCGAAGGAACTGACTGCGCTCCTTAATACCTTCGAGCTTAGAAACTTTCTTAACAGTGGGATTCGGCGCTTGACCTGCATTAGTCTGCGCAGAAGACGTTGGAGCTTGAACCATGATGGAGCGGTCGATAGCAGAACAATAAACAGCCCGAAGAGCAATGGCAGGGTTGGCCATGGCAGGCGCATCTAACAGGTCTAATTTCCAACTAAGGGAAAATGATGTTTAGATGCTTCGGAGACCGGAATAGAAAAACAATTGTAGCCAACGGACCAACTAGCAATCGCATTCCCAATTAAATCGTTAGACTTAATTGCCCGGTAACCCGCTCGGGATAGTGGGGTATACCCAATGGTATCACCGACAACTGTTTTCTAAATGATCATCCTGGGCTGAAATGTTATCTAATGCTTAAAAATGCTGGGTAGGGGAAAGGGTGAAAAAATCTAAAATTACCCTTTAGGATGAGGGGATTCAACCGTTGCAAAGGCAAGTAAGACCATGGCAAATGCCACCATGTACAGCGAAGAGATGTTCGTTTTACTCGTTCCAGGGAGCGACCAGGTGTTTCTGGAACCGGACGAGCTACTGGCCAAGCTTAAGTCTATGTTGGAACAATATCCCGCCCCTCTACCTCGGGACTTACAAAAGTTTGACTTGGTGGATCAACAGGCCCAGCATCTGCGAGATACGGGCTGCGAGTTTGAGGTTACCCCAGGGGTGACCTGGCAGTGGTATGCCGTGCGCTTGGAGAAATAGTTTGACCGTCCCTTTTTGCCTGGGAACTCGTTAGAATAAGTCAAATTCTGATGTTGCTTGGAGCGATTAACTGACCTGTGGATGAACTCAGGACGGGGCTAGAGTTAGCAACCCATGATGAACTGGCCGCACTGGCGGAGGTGCTGTTTCGGCCCAAATTTAACCCATTGGATTATTGGTGTACCCCCTCGCCCCAGGTGGTACAGAGTTGCGATCGCAACCAACGCCTGGCCCAGATTGAATCCCGTGTTCGCTATTTAGCCGCCGATGGTCTGACGGTATTGAGGCAAGGGAGTCAGCAGCTCAGCTATCGACAAATTTTGCTCCAGCTGAGCCAGCACCTCAAGCTCCAGCTATCCCCCCGCCTATCCACCCTCGACCTAGAAGCCGAAATCTTTTTACAGCTGCTGGAAAAAACCTGGCGACGGCTCACACCGCGTCAGCAGCAGCAGCTACAGCGACGGTTAACCAACGAACTGGCCCAAGCAGAGCAGTTTCAGCAGCTATCACCCCAGCTACAGAAAAACCCCATGGCCCTGGTGCTCAAAGGGAGCAGTGCCGTCGCCGTCAGTTCGGTCATTCGTCCCTGGCTGATGCAAAAAATCGCCCAACAGTTTGCCCTCCAGCTCGCTCGCTATGAAGTGGCCAAACAAACCCTGCGGGGAGCCACCACCTGGGGAGCCAAGGTACAGGGCCGCACAGCGGTGCATGTGGCCTCCCGTGGCATGGCCCTAAATGCCGCCCGCTATGGTGCGGTGCGCAGCATTTTTGCCTACCTAGGCCCAGCATTATGGACCTGGTTTTTAGTCGATCTGGGCTGGCGGGCCGTGGCGTCTAACTACACCCGCGTCATCCCAGTGGTGTTTACCCTGGCCCAAATTCGGCTGACCCGCCCAGGGGCTAGTGAAGAGGAAGGTAAGGGAGGCCGGAATGGAACCAACGGTCTTACCTACCCAGGGGCATTAGAGGCAGTGGCATAGACCCATAGACAAATATGACAAACAGCGACTCCGACGATAGTCCCAAAAACCATTACGACCTCCTGGGGGTAAAACCCACGGCCTCGGCCCAGGATATTCGCCGTGCCTATTGGGAATTGAGTAAGCTCTATCATCCTGATACGACGGAATTAGCAGCTGCGATCGCAACCCAAAAGTTCCAAGCCCTCAACGAAGCCTATGGCATCCTCAGCAATCCTGAACAGCGCATAACCTATGACGCCAACATTGGTTATTCCCGCATTTACGTTAGCCAATCCCCCAAGGAATTTAGGGACGGGGCGCTCAAAAACCAGCCCTTTGAGTCCCGCTATAGCTACCTTGACCCCACCGACCGTCCCCTATCGGCGGGGGAAATATTTGCCCTATTCATATTGGGCCTTACCTTTGCCGCTTGCCTGGCCTTAGTATTTATCCTGGGCATTGCCGACAATGGTTTCACCGTATCTGCCCTATAGCCATCAACCATAATATGACCCTTCCTTCCGCCGACACCCCGCTCTACAATCACACCCTGCCCGACATTGAACGCTGGCTCACCCAACAAGGGGGACAGCAAGACAGTTCAGAACTCAACCGCTGGGAAATCACAAAGGTAGCGTGGCGAGCAAACCTGTTGCTAGAAAACGACTCCATCATTGTGCGCTACCTGGACGCAGGCGATGGCGGCGAAGATATTCAACGTGGCTTCAAATACTCCCTCAGCCGCCAAGATTTAGAAGATGCTATTTTCGCCGGACCCTAAAACATCGCCCCAACCCTAGAAATATTGATCACACCGATCTGACTTACAGGCACCATAGGCCGACTCATAGGTGGAAGCGCGCCGCCCGAACAACCGATATCGGTTGTCCCTCACAAAGGCGTATACCCGATCCCCACTGCGCTTAAATCCCGGCAAACCTCGATAGGCTGCCACAAATAGCGCCCCCATCGGCAGCAGTGCGCCAATTTCTTCGGCAGCATCGCTTCCCTGCCATCGCCTCGTCGGCTCCGCTTCGTCAATGAGCAACATGCCCAACTCGCAGTCGGCCGCCGTCACATTAAACCGCTGCAGCATCTGAGCATCCTGCATAGAACCATATCGAAACCGCTGCCCCCGATCGAGCCACTCCAAAAATTGCACTAGGGTGGTGCAAAGATTACAGTCGCCGTCATAAATCACACAGTGCATGTTGGTAAATCGTTGTGACAGATAAACAAAATTTTCCAAAGTCAAACCCCAGAAGCCAGACCTCTATCGGTATATAAGCTCCAGAAACCAGAATTGAGTTTTATCATGGACAACCATAGACAAAGTCCATGCTCACCGGGGCACAATCCCCTACCCTAACCCTAGAAAAACCCAGACCTAATAGGGCATTGAGGGCGACCTAATGTATTGCAAACTACATTAAGTTCGTTGTCAAAAGCACAAACATACCCAATAAAGCATGTTAGCTTAAGCCCATTTCCAAAATTTTCTTAACCTGACCTTTACCTTAGCTCGGTAGTTTTCACCAAGAATGTCTTTAGACATTTTGTGTGAGGAGTTAAGTCTAAATAATCATGGAATTCAAAGCACGGAAAATGCGCTACGCATACTCAGCGTCTCTGCTGGCCCTGTTGACTAGCCTAGCTGCCTGCGGCAGCGGCACCACCACAACCACCACCGACGCCCCTGCTGCCGATGGGACCGAGGCTGCAGCTGGCTTAACTGGTGAAATCCTCATCGATGGCTCCAGTACTGTTTATCCGATTTCAGAAGCCATGAGTGAGGAGTTCCTCGCTGTTAACCCTGATGTCGCATTGACCGTGGGTGTATCCGGTTCCGGTGGCGGCTTCAAAAAGTTCTGTGCTGGCGAAATTGACATTTCTAACGCCTCCCGCCCCATCAAAGACAAAGAAGTTGCCCTTTGTGAAGAAGCTGGCATCGAATTCATTGAAGTCCCCATCGCCTTTGATGGTCTGACTGTGGTGACTAACCAGGCGAACGAATGGGCCCAGTGCCTAACCGTTGAGCAGCTAGCGACCATGTGGTCCCCCGATTCAGAAGGCACAGTTGCTAACTGGAATCAGGTAGATCCCTCCTTCCCTGATCAAGAACTCAGTCTATTTGGTCCTGGTACAGACTCAGGTACATTCGACTACTTCACCGATGAAGTTAACGGTGAAGAGGGTGCTAGCCGTGGTGACTACACAGCTAGCGAAGACGATAACGTCATCGTTAACGGCGTAACCGGTTCTGACGGTGCCCTAGGCTACTTTGGTTACGCTTACTTCGAAGAGAACTCTGACTCTTTGAAAGCCATGGCCATCGAGAACGAAGACGGTGATTGTGTGGAGCCTTCTACCGAGACCATCGCCGACGGTTCCTACAACCCCATGTCCCGCCCTCTGTTCTTCTACATTAGGAAGGATGCCTACGACACGAAAGCTGAAGTCAAAGGATTTGTTGACTTCCTGCTAGATCCTAAGAACGGTGAGTTCGTTGCTGAAGCTGGTTACGTTGCTCTACCTGACGATATCTTAGGTAACTCCAAAGCTCGCGTTGACAGCGGTAAGCTAGGCACCGATCCTACCAATCTGTAGGCTTTATCCCTTAGTCACGTTCTCCGTCTGAGTGGGTAGGAGTCCCTGGTTGGAATATCCAGTGGATTCAGGAATCATGACTGAGGGGAGTAGACACTCCCCTCAGTTCTCTTTAAACCCCTTAAAGACAGAATTTCAACGGCCCTTCCAGAAAGGGTGTTAGACATCCCCTAACGGGATTAGCCCCCTAATTTTGCTTCTAATTTTTTCACATCCAAACCTGTACTTTTTTCTAGGGAAAAATTACGGTTGTCTGTGGATGTGTTTGATCCCATCCGTCAGGTTGGTGAAGGATTCTAACTGTTCCGACCAGCCTTCCGACCAGCCTTAAGAGATGCAAAGGCTAACCTGACACTCCAATGTCCCCATGCATCGACAGGACATTGGCCATAGCTCTAAACCGCCCTGAGGACTTGTGCATGACAGCTGAGCTTCCCGTCAATGAAATTGCCCCCGGTACTTGGAGGCCAAATCGCAGCCGCTCTAAAACCATTGAGTTGATTATTAAGGTCATCTGTGGAGCATTTGCCGCCATTTCGATTTTGACCACCATTGGCATTATCGGCACGCTAATTTTCGAGACCTTTGCGTTCTTTGGGGATTTACCACTGGAGCTGTCCAAGGACGATCAGAGCGTATCCTTTTTCCAAGGCATCCTTCACTTTTTGACAGCTGGCCGTTGGACACCCCTATTTGCCAGTAAGCAGTTTGGCATTGGTGTGTTGATTAGTGCCACGTTGATGATTACCTTCATTTCATTAGCGGTGGCACTGCCATTGGGGTTATTGGCGGCTATTTGCTTAAGTGAGTATGCCAGTGCCAAGGTGCGGAGAATTCTCAAACCTGTGCTAGAGATTTTGGCGGGTGTGCCGACAGTTGTTTACGGCTATTTTGCCCTGTTGACGGTCACGCCATTTTTTCAGTGGTTACTGGGTCCCTTGGAAAATGCTTTGCCTTGGTGGCCTCAACTTGAGGGGTTTAATGCCCTCAGTGCGGGAATCGTTTTAGGGGTAATGATTACCCCCATGGTGGCGTCTCTCAGTGAAGACGCCATTTATTCGGTACCCCAATCTCTACGGGATGGTGCCTATGCCTTAGGAACAACGAAGCGTGAAACAGTGTGGTCAGTTGTGTTGCCTGCGGCACTGTCGGGAATTGTGTCCTCCCTGATTCTGGCCATGTCCCGCGCCGTGGGGGAGACCATGATTGTCACATTGGCGGCTGGTGCCAACCCCACCTTAGGGTTTAACCCATTTGTGCCTGTGATGACCATGACGGCCTTTATTGTGCAGGTCACCGCAGGTGATGCCCCCTACGGCACCATTGCCTATAAAACGCTGTTTGTAGTGGGTATGACACTCTTCCTAATTACCCTTGCGCTCAATGTTTTTAGCTTCTGGTTTGTCCGTCGTTTTCGTCAGAAGTACGACTAAGTTTGAGCCTGCCCCATGTGGGTCTGATGACAATTGAGTAATCCACGGTTAGAGAAACGGTGCGGAGAGGAAAATTAGGACTATGACTGCTGAAGGGATTCCGGGAAAAAATGTAGCCACTGGCAAGTTCGATCAGAATTTGGCTGGCCGCTACAGAATGGACAAGATTTTTGCAGCCGCTGCCTGGGGCGCCACCATTGTGGCTGTTTTGATTTTGGCTTGGTTGCTACTCACCATTTTGATGGATGGTATTGGCACTCTAAATTTAAACTTTTTAGATTCATTTCCATCCCGTAAACCGGAGAGGGCCGGTATTAAAGCCGCTCTCTTTGGCACGTTATGGCTGATGTGTATTGTGGCGGCCTTTTCGTTCCCCATTGGTGTGGGGGCGGCTATTTATCTAGAAGAATTTTCTGACGACAATTGGTTCACCCGATTGGTAGAGATCAACATTGGGAACTTGGCCGGTGTGCCCTCTATCATTTACGGTCTGTTGGGGTTGGCCGTATTTGTACGAATTCTAGAACCCATCACGGGGGGACGCAGCGTGCTTTCGGGGGGCTTAACCCTGGCGCTGCTGATTTTGCCGGTGATTATTGTGGCGACACGCGAGGCCCTGAGGGCCGTGCCCAATAGCATTCGCTTGGCGGGGTTTGCCCTAGGGGCCAATAAGTGGCAAGTGATTTCACACCATGTATTGCCCAGTGCCATGCCGGGGATTTTGACCGGTGTGATATTAGCCTTGTCCCGGGCCATTGGTGAAACGGCCCCCCTCATTGCCATTGGGGCGGTGGCTTTTATTCGGTCCACTCCAGATAGCTTGCAAAGTTCCTTTACCGCCATGCCCATTCAAATTTATAACTGGGTTGGACGTCCCCAAGCAGATTTCCACCACATTGCAGCCTCTGGAATTATCGTCCTGATGATTATGCTGCTGTTGATGAATGCCATTGCTATCTACTTCCGCAATCGCTTCCAGCAGACCAGATAACAATCCACAGCCTTTCGTTTAGATATTGGGTATTAGCAGGAATACTGAACTATGCAAGATACACGTCCTCAAATCATGACCGATACGGCACTCAAAGCTGAGAAAATCTCGGTATATTACGGCTCTAACCTAGCGGTTAAAGACGTCTTTCTCGATATTCCTCGAAACCAAATCGTTGCCTTTATTGGTCCCTCTGGTTGTGGTAAGAGTACCGTTCTGCGCTGCTTTAACCGGATGAATGATCTCATCCCCATTGCCCGTGTAGAGGGCAATATCCTGTTTGAGGGAGAGGATATTAGTCGCTTTGACCCGGTGGAACTGCGTCGTCGGGTGGGCATGGTGTTCCAGAAGCCGAATCCCTTCCCTAAATCTATTTACGAAAACATTGCC
>CALHGI010000721.1 GCA_938029995.1 uncultured cyanobacterium
TGTCCTGGATCACGAAGCCATGCAAAATCGGGCCGAAGCCGAGCTTCAGGCCTATGAAGCCGAAAAGGACACCCCCGATGAAGGCGACCCCGTGGCCAATGATGAAGACATCGAAGACGCCATCGAAGAAGTCAAAGAGGAACAGGAAGACGCTATCGAAGCGACAGAGGAGCTAGAGGAAGCGCCCCCAACCGATGGAGACTTCTAAAACCGTGGGATGCATGGTCAATCAACGGGCCGTACCCAAACAACATTGATCACTCTCTTAAATATTGCGAAATGTAACCTATTCCTTAGGTACAGGCTGTTCCAAGTCAATGACCTTGGTAGACTAGAAGCCATGTATGTTGCTAGTTCTCGATCGATTGACTAGCATCAGCCATTAATGCGGTTTCATAGCGCGTTGACCATAAATATCTTGATAGAGGACTCATGGTAGATTCCCTAAGGAAACCTCAGGAAAATACTCAACTCGATGAGCTGCGGCCTGGGGTTAAGGCACCTTCAAAGGACACGCTCCTCACCCCCCGCTTCTACACCACTGACTTTGACGAGATGGCCAAAATGGACATGTCCGTCAATGAAGATGAGGTACGCGCCATCATCGAAGAGTTTCGTGCTGACTATAACCGCCACCACTTCGTGCGGACCGATGTGTTCGACCAGTCCTGGGAACACATTGATGGCAAAACCCGAGAAATGTTTATTGAATTTCTCGAGCGTTCTTGCACCGCTGAATTCTCTGGGTTCCTGCTCTATAAGGAACTAGGCCGTCGTCTCAAGGACAAAAATCCCCTTCTGGCCGAAGGCTTTACCCTCATGTCCCGGGACGAAGCTCGCCACGCAGGCTTTTTGAACAAGGCCATGTCCGACTTCAACCTGCAGCTCGACCTGGGTTTCTTAACCAAGAGCAAGAGCTACACCTTCTTCAAACCTAAGTTCATTTTCTACGCCACTTACCTCTCTGAAAAGATTGGCTACTGGCGCTACATCACCATTTTCCGTCACTTAGATTCCCATCCTGAAAACCGGATTTATCCCATCTTCCAGTTCTTTGAGAACTGGTGCCAGGATGAGAACCGCCACGGTGACTTCTTCTCCGCCATCATGAAAGCCCAGCCCCAGTTTTTAAATGACTGGAAAGCAAAGCTCTGGTGCCGATTCTTCCTACTGTCCGTATTCGCCACCATGTTCCTGAATGATATTCAGCGCAGCGGCTTCTACGCATCCCTAGGTCTAGATGCCCGTGAATATGACATTCATGTGATCAAGAAGACTAACGAATCTGCGGCCAAGGTGTTCCCCATCATGCTCAATGTGGAGCATCCTGACTTCTTCAAGCACATGGATACGGCTTCCGATGCTAGCTTGCAGGTGTCTGCCATCGGCAAAACCGAGCAACCCAAGCCCCTGAAGCTTCTGCGTCAGCTGCCTCACATCGCCACCATTGGTGTGAAAATGATCCAGCTATACTTCATGAAGCCCATCGACATGGCGCCCACCCGTGGCGTAGTCCGCTAGAACAGAACCCGCACTGGTTATGTTTCAAAAGACTTGAAAAAGAAGCCGAGCTTTTATGAAAGCTCGGCTTCTTTTGGGTTTAAACCCGATACCACAGGGCTAGACCACCCCCACGCCCTCGCGCAGCAATCCCCAGGTCAGTCACCCAAAAGTATTTAAAGAAAGCTTGCTCCTTAAGGGGTTGGCCATAGAAATCCTGATCAGCGGATGCTGGCTTAATGCGTCCCTGGTAAACGGTCAACGACCCCACACTAATGCGAATCTGGGTAAAGTCAAACGCCAAGCACTTCGCTTTTGGCCAAAATTTCACCGGTCCCGTCAGACACATGTGCAACGCACCCAAACTAACGGAATTTTGCACCTCCCCTTGGTCCGCCGTATCCGCCTGATAGGCCAACTGAATTTTGAACAGTTTGGGAATGTATCGCCCTGCACCTAGGGCCACCCCCGCTTTTTTACGGGTCTTTTTGGTGCCTGTAATGAAGTGCAGCCGCCAGGTACCCACTAGATCTTTCAGCTCATACCCGTCCCTGTGAGCCTTTTCCGTGGCCTGGAGTGCGGTGACTAGGTCGGCGGGAAGCACATCAGTTTGCTGGGCCGCTTGGTGTAAAACTGCTGCACTTTCATTCATGGTGTCGAGGGTGGGTCTGCGTTGCAATTCTATAGCAAGCAAGCTGGGTTCCCACGGTTCAGCTCCGACCCTGGCAGCAATAGATGACCCACGGCTAGAGGGCGATCGCCAAGCACCACCCTCCATGGCAGTCGGGACTCCTAGAAAATGGTGAGATCCCAATCGGCATCATTCAGGCCATCAGTGCCCACCATTTGAATACGAATATTGAGGTAGCGATCGCAATACACCTTGCACTGCTTATAACGGGGATTGGGACTACCAAAAATCGCATCTTGCTCGGCATAGCCCTTCAGCAAATCAATCCGCTCAGCTTCCGACAGCGTCCTCAAGTCATCCGTTGATGTCGATACGGTCATAATTTTCTACACACAAAAAGATTTGATTCTTTCCCAGGCTAAAACCAACCCTGGGGCTCCATGGAGACTCTCCCAAAAAGCTTAATCTCTACCTCCGAAAACACCTGATCCCCATCGCCGCCACCAAAATCCGTTTACATCCCTACAAATTCTCAGCCAACTTTCACCCACCGCTGCTAGGCTAAAGCAGCCTTATCCCCCTTCATCGTTTTGCAATGGTCAGCCATCGTCTTGAACGCATCCACCTCGAAGTCACCAACGTATGTAACTTCAAATGTGACTTTTGCCCAGATGCCATCATGGAGCGTAAGCGTGGGCACATGGAGCTGCCCCTGCTAGAAAAGGCCCTCGATGAAATTTCTGAGCACCACCTAGCCAAAATCGTTGCGTTTCATTTAATGGGGGAACCGCTCATCTACCCCCATATCTTTAAAGCCATTGACATGGCCCTAGGGCGCAACCTCAACCTTCACCTCACCACCAACGGCAGCACGTTCCATATCCATCCCCACCATCGCCAGCAACTGATCGATTCAGGTATCCCCAAGGTAACGATTTCACTGCAAACCCCCGATCCAGTCACCTTTATCATCCGTGGAGCACCGCCTAAGCTAAAACCCGAACAGTATTTTGATGGCATCATCCAATACGTCCGAGCCAACCTAGCCCACGCCCCATCCAAAACCCGCATCCATCTCAAGTTTTTAGACACCACCCCCCATCCGTTTTTGGTCCCCCACAAGCAAATGCATGTGGTGGAAGGCAGGGCGCAGATGCAACAAGAGCTGACCGCCTGGGCAGACCGACTCCTCGAAGGCTGCAAGGAACGGCCCACCGACGATGAGCTACGACAACGCATTGCTCGCCATAAACCCGGTCGATGGCAGGTGATTGAATTAACCCCCAAACTCGCCCTAGAAACATTCCCCTTAGACAGCTGGGGCAATGTGGAAAGCAGCCAAGTGATTCCAGCCAAGTTTGGCTACTGCAACGGCACCTCCGATCAAGCCGGTATTCTTTACGATGGTACAGTTGTGCCCTGCTGCAAAGACTACGACGGCCAAATCCCCCTGGGCAACCTCAACCACCATTCCCTCTCCGACATTTTAGATAGTCAGCAACCCGCCTGCGGCCTGAGACAAGGCTTTGACCAGTTCCAAGTCACTAACCCCATCTGCCAACGCTGCATGGGTGCCGACACCCAGTCCAAAGCTCTCCTGCGACAACTAGGATCAGTTGCCTATTTCAAAGTCTACAATCCCATCATGAAGCGCCTACAACCCGGCTGGGGAGAAGTTTAAACACCACTAGTCCTCCGACCAACCATTCTCTCTCGAGAATAAAATCACCTCAATATTCTCTCATCCTAAGAATATGGCAGCTGCGCCCATGGGTTAGGGGTTATCCCCCAAGAGATGCAGGTCTTACCCTGACCTCAACTGCCCAGGCAGATGCTATATCGTCGGGAAGCTCCATAGCAACGTTAGAATAGGGCTATGACTTTATGGCTGAGATAACATGGTGAGAAAGCTCACACAGGGTTTTATGCACTGGCTGAGACAGTTACTAGGCCATAATCAAACGTTTAAACAACAACAGCCCCAGGCTGGCCAACCCACGCCACAGCGACCTACGCCTAAGCTCAAAAACCGTGAGATTCCCACCTATTCCCCCCAACAGAGTGCCCTCCCTAACCGCTTAGGTCCGCAGACACCTCAGCCGCCACGGCCACAGCCTCTGATCGAACCTCCAACTCCGGCGGCTACTACCAACCCCAACAATACCGCGGCCCAAGAGCGGCCCAGGCCTCCCCTCAACCCAGCCTCCCATCGGGCAACCAACCCCTCCGGCTTTAGGGTGTTATTGAGCAACTATAAATATCCCCCCAGCTCAGACATCCAGAACCTCAGCCGTCAGTTATTTCACCCACAGTCCCCAGCCCCTGAAAGGCTAACCCCTCCAGCAACAGACGCTCCCCTGGTAGAACAACCCGCTGCCCAGGAGGCTCCATCCCCGTCACCAGAGAAAACACCCAATCAGACTTTAAATCTTTTCCCTAAGGATATTCGAGAGACTAGACCAACAGATCACAACACAATCCCCAAAATACCAACCCCTCGTCCGAGTCAGTTGCCCCTCATCCCTACGGAACGCAACAACTCTCACCCGACCAACACAGTCGCTTCCCCTGAATCACCTGCGCCGCCGCCGCGGGACCCTAACTCCATCACAAAGGAAGGCATCGTGAAATTGTTATTTAAAATCAAAAAAAATAACCACCATGGCTACATTACTCCCAATGATGGCTCTAAAGATATTATTTTCCATCAAAAATATATTGGCACCCAAATCTTTGCCCAACTAGAACGGGGCATGGCGGTGGAGGTTACAGCACACCTTACCGCAGGTAAAGCCTACGCCGACCACATCCGCATTTTGTAACAGCGCCGGACCCATAAGATCAACGAGATAAGGGAGCACTGACAAGTGGAACGCAGGCCACCTAGGCCATGGGGCCGAACGTTCCCACGGCTTGTGCGATGAAAACTTAACATCAAAGATTGTTGGTTCGACTTTTTTGAACTTATGATTTAGATGTAGTTGTTTTCCCAAACAATCGATGGTTGCCATTGCAATAGTTTATTTCTCAGGGCAAGGACACACCCATCTCATGGCTGAAGCCCTAGGAAAAGGTGTAGAAACGGCTGGTGGAACGCCCCATCTACTACGCATAACAGGCGAACAAATTATCAACGGCCGCTGGCAGGACGACACCATCCTGGCTAGCCTGAAGGCCGCCGATGGGATTGCATTTGGCTCTCCCACCTATATGGGAGGCATTGCCGGTCAGTTTAAATGCTTTATTGATGCCGCTAGCGCCACCTGGTTCCAACAAGGTTGGAAAAACAAGGTGGCGGGAGGTTTTACCCATTCTGGTGGCCTCAGTGGCGATAAACAAGGAACATTACTCTACATGGCTATCAATGCTGCACAACACAGCATGATTTGGGTGGGCGTTGGAGACATGCCTAACCCGGAAACCGGTGTTAATCGCCTCGGCTCCTTTATGGGGGTCATGGGCCAGAGCAATTTAGACATGAGTGGTGCCCCCGCCCATGTAGACCCTGGTGATTTAGAATCGGCCAATCTCTATGGCCAACGTCTTGTGGCCGTCACGCAGAAAATGACAACTTAAGATGCGCAGGGAATGGGTCAGTCGGGATTACCCATTCCCTTTAGTTTTGGAAGCACCCATCTCGTATTACCGTAGAGGGTGGTGCACCCTGCACCCATGGAGAAAAGGAGCCCTTAGGATGATTCAAGCTGTACGCACCTCAGTTGATTGGAACCGGCTTGCCGAGCAGGCCCTCGCGGGTCAAGAGATTGATCCACAAGATGCGCTCAGGGTGCTGCAGGCTGACGACACAGAACTATTGGCCCAGCTAGCGGCCGCCTACCGGGTGCGGCATCACTATTGGGGCAATCGGGTACGGCTCCACTTTTTACTCAATGCCCAGAGTGGTCTTTGTCCCGAAGACTGTCACTATTGCTCACAGTCTAAAATTTCGTCAGCAGAAATCGAGAAATATCCGTTAATGGCCAAGGAGCGTATTTTGGCCGCTGCTGACCGGGCCCATCAACTCAAAGCCGGTACGTTTTGTATGGCAATTTCGGGACGCACCCCCGCCCCCAATACATTTAAAGAAATTTTAGAGACGGTCAAGGCGGTCAAAGAAGAGTATCCCATGCGCATCTGCACCACCCTGGGACTGTTGAACGAAGACCAGGCCCATCAGCTTAAGGCAGCAGGGGTGGATCGGATTAACCACAATCTAAATACCGCTGAAGCTCACCACGATGATATCTGCACCACCCATGGTTATCAGGATCGTTTGGCCACGGTCAAAGCCGTTCAATCAGCTGGGTTGACCACTTGCTCTGGCGGCATCCTAGGGATGGGGGAATCTGACCAAGATATTGTCAATCTGGCCCAATCATTACGGCAACTCAACGTGACAAGCGTTCCGGTGAATTTCTTAATTCCCATTGAAGGGACACCGTTCGCCGGTCGTAGTGAGCTAACGCCCCAGCGCTGCCTCAGAATTTTATGCCTGTTCCGCTTTTTATTGCCTTCCCAGGAAATTCGAGTGG
>CALHGI010000722.1 GCA_938029995.1 uncultured cyanobacterium
CCTGGTTTTCATATTGATAGGTGGCAACAATCCGGCGAATTAAGATTTCACCGAACTCCCCCATGGAGGTTTGGGGAATAGAATCGTTAAATAAAATCGTGCCGCGATCGTAGTCAACGTCATAGTCGGTTCCTCGGAACAACTGTTGACGATCGACAACAGTGCCCGGGCGATCTAGCTCTTCAAGTTCAAGGACAACAACTTCACTGCCAGGCACCAATAACCGACGAGAGGTAAAATAGAGGCCACTCGTACCATCAGGGGCAATGGTATCTCGCTGGAAACCTTCAACGTTACTGCCATAGAACCCAGTCGCTGCTAGGTTACCTACGTTGTAGTTGAGTTTAAAGCCATGGAGTTGACGATTAATTCCTGTGAATAACTGAGATGTATTGGAAAATTCTTGGGTATTGAAGTCTCCCCACATGGCATAGTCAGGAGTGGCACCTGCAACGGCAGAGTCCCGCTCTAGCCTTAAGTACAGGCGATCTTGAGACGGTGCAGTCGCACTGCGGCTAGAGTCATCACCATAGACGGGATATAAACTATTACAACTGTCTGCCGCATTGGAAAACACACCACTCTCACCACGGCAGTCCTCATTAATGGCTCGATCGCTATTAAACGCCCCAGTAAATAACCACTCACCAACGTTACCCGTCGCAAATACAGCAGCAGAGAGATCTAGCTCATAGTCATTATTTTCATCAAGGGGTAGAAAATCTCTAAAACTACTGTGGTAATCAGTCCCCCGCGCCCCAAACCTGAGATCAACCACACCTGTTGCAATACTAGGACGGCGAGAGGTCGAAAACTGAACCCGATTAAACGCTTCCAATCCGCCACTGGTTTTAGCTTGTAGCTGAACCATCTGGGCGTCTAAGGGAGACTGCAACTCAGCCGTGAAAACACCATTCTGAGCCTGCACTTGAAACCCAGCTTGGTCAGGGCTATAGTCTGCGCCCACGAACTGACCAGCCGATGCCGTTAAGGTCACAGTCGAGGCCCAGTTGGACACGTTACCCGCTTCATCCAGCAGTCTTCCCTGCACCGTTGCTACTGAACGACCATCGGCTGGAATACTAGATTCACGCACGCCTACTTCTATGGACTCTGGAGTACCCCGTACCGCAACGGGAATAGTGACTAACTCAGGTCCTCCACCTGCAGCTACCACCGAAATAATATTTTCACTTTGATCCAGGCTGACACCATACCAACTTTGGGTAATCAAACCACTTTCCGTATCGGTCTCAGTACGACCAATCAAGTCAGTGCTTACAGCCTCACCGTTAACCTGTAGCTCTAACTCAGCCCCAATGGAGAAGCGTAAAATAACTGTCGTTGCAGGCACGTCTAATACGGTGCCCGCAGCAGGCGTTAAAATCTCAGCCTGCTGACTCGCAATATCAGAAGGACCTATAGGTGCGACTATTTCAACGGAACTATTAGGTGTTGTGGAGGGTAAACCCACCTCCCCACCATGGGGCTCAAATGGTTCTGGAGACGTCTCGGAAACGCCCAAGTCTTCGGCAGGAATATCAACGATGGGCTCTAGACCCTCCCCTAGGGTATCAGGAGTTGGGGAGAGGATATTGACCTCATCTAGATTAGGCTCTGCTAGTTCTGGCAAGAATTCGGAATCTGCCAAATTATCAACGGGAAGACCATCAGGGTTCTGAGCCGTTAGGGTTTCCTGTGAAGAGGAGAATTGAGGCAGGACATCAGGCCCCAATAATATGGGGGCAATCGCCTCTTGAGTTTTAGCGAGAAGTATATTGTTAGTAGTTAGACCAATTTCAATGTCTTCCGAAGTATTGCTGCCAGTTGACTGGGCAAGTGCATCAGGACTGATGCCTCCGACCATCAGGCTCCCCGTTAGTAAGCCCACATAATAAACATGATTGGAAGCCGTTTTCATTATACCTAGCTGTAATGATCCACATTTTTTTAATTGGCATCGCATTAATAACGTATGAATGCGAGAAGACAGTTCACCCATCACTCTCCTTCTCCTTGAAAAGCAGGCGTGACGCCGAAGTTCATACGGACCATACCGCCAGGTGCCAGGTTGACTAGGCGCGACTGACTATTGCGTTCATTGAAATATAGGTTGGGAGCTAGGGTATAACCCGGTAAGCTACTGAAGTCCAACACGCCGGTGTGGTGTCCGGGCAATATACACTGCACATTAAAGAGACCATCGGCATCAGTAACAATGCGATTACCGTCCTCTAAAAAGACCACCGCGTTTGGAATACCAGCCTCACCCCACTGCTGTTCTCCATCAAAGTTCTTATCTTCAAAGACCTTTCCAACCAATGTGCCACAGTCCGACAAGATCCCCGGATCGACTAGAACACGATGAATACTAGGTCCATCCTGAACATTAAATCCATTATCAGCTCGACTTCCCTCCACAACAGCAGAGTTTTCGCCATCACCCCGTAGTGCATCCGGCGTGACCCTTGCTGCGTATATAACCTCCATACTTTGTTCCGCAGGAAGTGGGGTGGGAGTACTGAAGGTAATCGCAGAACCGTTGACTACGGCATCTAAAGGCACCGAATTACCGTTAATTGTGGCAAATCCAGAATCAGGAATCAGCTGAAAGCCAGCCGGTAAGATATCTGCGATCGCAACTGCATCCAAAGCCACATTAACCAGGTTACGAATCAATAATCGATAGACAACAGTATCACCAGGCTGTGCCGATGCTCGATCAGCCGTTTTAGTAATATCAATTTGCTCTTCCTCACACATAACCGTCCCAAAGGCCAAGGAGAACAGGTTTAAGCCTTCAGTCTCTGCATTAAAAACTTCAACTACAGTGTCTGAAATTTGATTACCTCCCGTTGCAGACAGAGGAATTCCATCTAAGGCAGTAGCTCGGTACTGCAAAACACTATTATTGACGCCCCCGGTGCTGACAATAATCTCAAGCTTAATGCGACGCTCAGGATAATCTGAACCAGCGGGCGGCTGCACCACTAGAATATAAGCTGCCCCTTGATCTGTTTGCTGAAGACCTGAATTTACAGGGCTTTGCAAGAATGAATCAGGATCGAACAAGAAGTTGTATCGTCCTTCATTCGCATTAGTTAATGAGAAAGGGTTAACATTTTGGATGTTAGGCGCTAAACCACCAGGAATGAGATTACCAGGAATATCTGGAAATTCCGTACCGGTGAGGGGCACAAGATTACCCAACTCTATGCCGCTAGCATCAGGTTCATACAAAGCAACAGAAAACCCCCTGTAATCAGGTAGGAGAGAGCCATCGCAACCCAAAATTTGCCCCAGGGGATCAATCAAGTCTACCGGCTGAGTTTCTAATTTGGCCGACATGCCATTAAAGGTGGCGTTATTGACTGGATCGCGGTAGGAGTAAGATGCCTGGTTATAGAATGGCTGTAAGGGAACATCTTGGGATTGAGCCAGAGCAGGGGCTGCCCCATAGAAACAGCCACCCAACAACAAAGTTGCGGCAACTTGTTGTGACCATTGTCTACGCACTTTCTTCTTGGCCTTGCATAAAGAGTTGGGAAAAACCATTTTTTGTGAATCCATCGTAGTCAGGTTCGCCGCAGGGCAATGAATAACCAACCTTTCAACCTTCGTCGGAAAGTGTTGACCAATGCGCAGAACAACATTAGTCAATTGGGTTGCGCCTCTAAGGGCATCAGCGAAAAACAAACATGTTTTTCACATTGCAGATTTTCAGAAAAGATCTTCCCAAGAAAACTTGAAGGACGTATATAGCATCAATAGGAACAATATGCGCTGATCCTCAGCTTTCCTATTGAGACATAAAAAAGCATGTCCAAGGTTAGCCTGATGTCATTTCAGATCAAACCAATTATTCTTTTCTCAGATCAGATTTATGAATGAGCGGATGATTCTTCTCAGAATTCTCCCTACAAAGAACCACCTCTGCCTGGTTGTTCAAAAGTTCTTGAAAGAATTAAATGGTAGAACACCCATAAAACAGGTGCTGAGCCATTAAGACATTTACCATAATCGCTCTTCCTAGAGAGAGTTAGCTGACAGCTAACTCTCTCTAAAGGAGCATTAGCGAACGACGACGTTATAGGATACTTCGACCGCTTCAGCAGAAGCTAGAGAATCGCCAAACCCCCATTTAACATGGGTATAAGCTTCAGCAGGTGCAGGCTGCAACTCAACAGTTCCGTCAGGCAACGTAACTTCTACCATGGGCTCAGAAACAAAGCTCTGGGCATTGTCAATGCTATAGGTGATTTGAGCAGCACCCTGAGCAGAGCCAATTTCAAAGATAGTTTTGTCAGGTACAGGCTGAGTGATTTGCAAATTTGCAGCATCCACATCACCGGAGTTAGAACCATCTACCGTATAACGAATAACATCGCCAGGCTGCACAGTGACACGGCCCTCTAGCTCTTGCCAGAGAACTTTTTGCTGACCTTTATCATCCAGTTCAACAACTTGCTTATCCGCACTTAACGTCAACTTAACTTCAGGACGAAAAATGTTCTCAACAATAGCATCTTTGACTTGAAAAATCTGTGCTCGTACGGGCTCACCCCCAAGTAGAGGCGCAGTACCTACTAAGGCAAGGGCACTTAAACTAATAAACCAACGTTTCATAATTCAATCAACTCGTTAACATCAAAACAAAAATCAAGAATCATCTATAGAGAGCCCCAAGTGCCCTCTATAGAGAGCTCATACCTAGTTCACAAGACGCTGGAAGATAAGATAGTCAGAGTCACCAGGGGCTACTAGACCAGGAACAGTATCGACATACTTAGTGACATCACTGTTAGGAGTGGTACCACTCTGATCAATGGAGGCCGTAGTGCCTGCTGCGCCGCTATAGAAGTCGATGGCACCACCACGGGAGTCTGTAGCAGAACCCACGATGTTACTAGTATCAAGGATAGTATTACCGTCGTTATCCAATGCCCAGTTGTTGCCGTTGGCCCCTGTTCCATCCTCAGTAACCACAACATTATCTGCATTTAGAATGACGTTGTTAGTACCCGATGCAGGCTCAGAAATATTGGTATAAGTCACACGGTACTCAACAATATTGCCAGGTGCTGGTGTCTTAGCATCTTCAGTCCAAAGCTCATCACCAGAGGC
>CALHGI010000723.1 GCA_938029995.1 uncultured cyanobacterium
CGAAAGTCCATATCCACCGAGCGGGTACGCAAAGAGCTGCCCGGCGTTTTGACCTCAAACCGCATGGAAATCCCTTCATCGGGCTGAATGCGCAGGGCCAAAATATTATCATTCATCTGTTGTGCCGCTGACTGAAACATCAGGTGGGGAACTTGCTTGAAGTGTACCGATATTTCAGACACTTTTTTGGGCATCCGTTTACCCGTACGTAGGTAGAAGGGCACCCCCTGCCAACGCCAGTTATCCACCCGCATTTCAATGGCCGCAAAGGTGTGGGTGGTGGAGTCCGTCGGTGCCCCATCCTCTTGACGGTAACCGGGCACGGGCTCCCCATTCATCCAGCCCTTGGTGTATTGCCCCCGCACAGCGCACCGATCCAAATTCATCGGGTCCGCCAGGCGCGTGGCCTGGAGCACCTTCACTTTTTCATCCCGAACACTGGACGCCGCCAAAGAGTTGGGGGGCTCCATCGCCGTCAGACAAAATAGCTGCATCAGGTGATTTTGCACCATGTCCCGCAGGGCTCCAGCGGTTTCATAGTATCCCGCCCGACCTTCTAAACCAACCGTTTCCGCCACCGTAATCTGCACGTGGTCAACAAACTGTCGATTCCATAGGGGTTCAAAAATGGCATTGGCAAAGCGAAACACCAGCAAATTTTGGACGGTCTCTTTCCCCAGGTAGTGATCAATGCGATACACCTGTTCTTCGGGCACCGCCGCCCTCACTTTTTGGTTTAGGGCCTGGGCCGAGCCCAGGTCACGGCCAAACGGTTTCTCAATAATTAAACGCTGCTTGGCCGGGTCTGCCATCATGCCCGCCGCCCCGAGCTGCTGGGTGGCTTCGGCAAAAAAGCGGGGGGCCACCGATAGATAAAACAGTCGATTGCCCCTAGTGCGCCGTTCCTCATCCAGCTCGCTTAGAAAAGCTTTAAGTTTCTGATAGCTTTCGGGTTTGTCGATATTACCAGGGCAGTAAAACAACCCAGAGGCAAAATTCTCCCACAGCATCTGGTTGTTAATACCACCGCCATAATCTTCAATTCCCTTTTTCAAATGCTCCCGGAAGTATTCATGGCTCCACTCCCGGCGAGACACCCCCACAATGGTGAGTTCAGGGGGCAAACGCCTTTCCTGGCGCATCTTGTAGAGAGAGGGCACTAACTTACGCTGGGTGAGATCCCCCGACGCACCAAAAATAACTAGAATTTGAGGATCTGGAATACGGTCCTGTTGGAGACCAACGCGAAGGGGATTTTCTAGGAGAGAAACCATGGGGGTAAGGGGGGAAAAGAGTAGGGGCACCCCTGGTGGGTGCCCGGAATGGTCGCAGGGGCACACCACGGGTGGTGCGCCCAGGTTTGTTATGCCGGAGACAGCTGCTTCACCTTGGTCACCAACGATTCCATCAGCTTGTCAAACGGCTGAATGAACTTGTCGATGCCTTCGGCCAACAGCTCGTCCATGACGGCATCAAGGTTGAGACCCACGGCAGGCAGGGTTTCAATCACGCCATAGGCTTGGTCCACATCGGACTCGATGCGGCTGCTCACATCGCAGTGGTCGGCACAGGCTTCGATGGTGTTGGGGGGCAAGGTGTTTACGGTGTCAGGACCGATCAGCTCATCGACGTACATCACATCGCTGTAGGACGGATTTTTGGTGCTGGTGCTGGCCCACAGTAGGCGCTGAACCTTGGCACCCTTGGCCACCAATGCCTGCCAGCGCTCACCCTGGATGATCTTTTTGTATTCTTGGTAAGCCAGCTTGGCGTTTGCGATCGCAACCTTACCCTTCAACCCAGCAATCTGTTCACGCTTGCTAGCATCCGCATCCGCCAGCTGATCGAGGGCATTATCCACCTTGCTATCGATGCGGCTTAAAAAGAAACTCGCCACCGATGCCAGGTCGCCAATGTCATGGCCATCGGCCAGACGTCCTTCCAAACCGCGAATATAGGCCCAGGCCGTATCAACATAGCTCTGAACCGAGAACAACAGGGTCACATTCACATTGATCCCATCACGAATCGTCTGTTCCACCGCCTTAAGCCCCTCCGGGGTGCCGGGGATCTTAATCATCAGGTTAGGACGCTCAATGGCCGCCGCATAGCGACGGGCCTCAGCCAAGGTGGTCTCAGCATCATGGGCCAAATTGGGCGGCACTTCTAAACTCACATAGCCATCCAACTTATTAGAAGCCTCATAGATCGGCTTGAGCACATCACAGGCCCGGCGGATATCATCAAACACCAGGGACTCATAGATCTTATCCACGGGCTGCCCCGCACGGACCCCCGCTTCAATATCTTGATCGTAGATCTCATTCCCTGCGATCGCCTTCTCAAAGATGGCCGGATTAGACGTGATCCCATGGACATCCCGGCTACCAATCAGCTGGACTAACTCGCCAGATACCAGCAAGTCGCGGCTGAGGTTATCCATCCAAACGCTTTGACCGTGATCCTTAAGGTGCAAAATTGGGCTGTCTTTTACTGTAGTCATGGGTGGGTTATCCTTTGTAACTTGTCTGTTGAATCTTTGGGGTGATTTTTGGTCAAATAGGCCAAGCCGTGTTAGCAACAACGCTCCTAAGGAAGCCATTGCTGCCAGAAGCATTAGCCCACAACGGCCAATTCCGTTTCCCGTTCTCGAAACCGATCTTGAATAAACGATTCCACTAGCTCCACATCTTCCGTACTGCCCAGCACTAAAGGTGTACGCATGTGCAATCGATCAGGGAGCACATCTAAAATTTCCTGGGTCCCCGTTGTTCCTCGTCCCCCGGCCTGCTCAGCCAAAAAGGCTAACGGAGCCGACTCATAAAGCAAACGCAACTTTCCATCAGGGTTTTTCACCGTGCCCGGATATAAAAACACTCCGCCCTGGGTCAAAATACGATGGAAATCCCCCACTAACGCCCCACTGTAACGGGCTGAATAGCCTTCATGGCGATGGACGTACCGAATATAGTCTCGGATAGAATCATCCCACTGCCAAAAGTTACCTTCATTTACACTGTAAACAGGCCCATGGCTGGGAATTGTAATGTTCTCTTCCGAAAGAATGAATTCCCCCAGGCTGGGATCAAGGGTAAAGGCATGCACCCCGGTGCCGATGGTGTAAACCAGCACCGTACTGGGACCATAGAGAATATAGCCCGCCGCCAACTGCTCTCGTCCCGGCTGGAGCAAGTCTTGTCCCGTTTGTCCTTCGTCATTGCCCTGTTGTTGGCGAATAGCAAAAATCGAACCAACGTTCAGGTTAATATCCACATTTGATGAACCATCAATGGGATCGTACAGCAACGTATAGCGACCAATGGGACAGTTCTCTGGAATATAGAACGGTTCTTCCATCTCTTCCGAGGCCAGGCGACACACCAAGCCACTTTGCTTAAAGACAGAAATAAAGACGTCATTGGCATAGACGTCCATTTTTTTGACCGATTCCCCCTGAACATTTTCCCGTCCAGTAAATCCCAGGGCATCTTCCACTAAACCAGCCCGCGACAGGTGCCGCGCAATCAGCTTGCCCGCTAAGGCAATACGATTCATCAACGCACTGAGGTCCTGGGCATCTGGCCCAAAACTTTGCAACTGCTGCAAAACATGGCGTGACAGCGTCATTGAGTCACGATCTAACGTAGCTTCGTGGGATGGTTGATAGGTTTCAACCATAGGAACCTCCATTGCCTCTATTAATTGAGGTGGGTGAGTGGGCGAAGCATCGATCAGACACTTCTATTGCCATGTTAGAAACCCCGTATGGGAAATGAATTAAAGTTTTAGATCAGTTACAGAAATAGATCGGCTACAGGTCGGCTACAGAAACAACCCAGAATCTACCGTTGTTGATTTAGCGGCTCAACCGATTTACCAGAAACCCCCTGTGGCAATAGCTTTTCTAACTTGGCTCCCATGGTTCAAGCCATCGATGATCGCTAAAAGCCCTAGATGGCAACGGCTATGCACTCAGGAGTTGGCCATAGCAGATTGGCCATAGATAAAATTATTGTTT
>CALHGI010000724.1 GCA_938029995.1 uncultured cyanobacterium
TTTTGCATCGACGACAGCCCCCAAGTTGGGTACCTCATGGAAGAAGCCCTACGACCGTCAGGATACCGCTGCATCAGCATTCAAGATTCCATCCAGGCCCTAGCCCAAATCATCCGTCACCGGCCCGACATGATTTTTCTAGACCTGATTATGCCCGTAGCCAATGGCTATGAAATTTGTAAACAAGTGCGTCGGGTCAAAGCGTTCCAAAAAATTCCCATTGTAATTTTGACCGGCAATGATGGCCTAGTAGACCGCATGAGGGCCAAAGCAGTCGGCGCGACGGACTTTATGGCAAACCCGTAGACCCCATCAAGGTCATTGAAATGGTCAGACTCCAGTTAGCTAAAATAGACCAGGAAGTCGCCGTCAATTAGGCCCAATCGCTTTTAATAGGCTTGCCCCCATCACCTTGCCCCCAGCAAAGGAGCCTTACCCTTTAAATTGTTGTGCATAAAAGTGCTCATAACGGCCCTGCTGCTCCAACAGTTCTAGGTGCGTCCCTGACTCCGCAATCTGGCCATGCTCAATAAACAAAATTCGATTCGCCTTACGTACCGTACTCAGACGATGGGCAATCACAAACACCGTACGGTTCTCCATCGCCCGCTCTAGAGCCTCCTGCACCAGAGCTTCCGACTCCGAATCTAAGGCCGACGTCGCCTCATCTAAAATCAAAATACGGGGGTTCAACAAAATCGCTCGGGCAATGGCAATGCGTTGCCTCTGGCCCCCCGACAGATTCACCCCCCGTTCCCCCACCCAGGTGTGATACCCCTGGGAAAACTGCTGAATAAACGCATGGGCATTAGCCACCTGAGCCGCAGCCTCAATAGCACCATAGTCCAGCTGCGTCTGGCCATAGGCAATATTCTGGGCAATCGTGCCCGAAAACAATGTCGTCTCCTGGGGCACAATGCCAATCTGTTGACGCAGGCTGCGCAACGTTACCTGGCGAACATCCATGCCATCCACCAAAATCTCCCCATGCTGCGGATCATAAAATCGAGCCAGTAGATTAACCAGGGTGGTTTTTCCCGCCCCCGACGGTCCCACCAATGCCACCACATCCCCAGGCTCCACCACCAGGGAGAGATCTTTAAACACCGGTGTCCCCGATGCGTAGGCAAAGCTAATGTCGCGATACTCCACCTTGCCCGTAATCGGCGGCAGGGCTTGGGCATTGGGCAGATTACGAAGGGTTGGCTGCTCAGCAAACAGTTCAAATACTCGCTCCGCAGAAGCTTCTGTCTGTTTAAAAGAATTATAGTGCTGGGTAACTAGGTTAATCGGGTCAATCAACAACGCCACCGCCACCAAAAAGCTGACAAATTCCTGGGGTTGAAGTTTGCCTAGGGCAATCTGCCAGCCCCCCAGCAAAAACAGAAACATAATACCCACCGCCTCCAAAAAGCCCACCACCGGATACTGAATCGCCGTTAAATGCTCAGTACGATACTTGGCAATGCGATTTTCATCCGCCACCGCACTAAAACGATTCACCTCATATTCATCGGCGGCAAAGGCCTTAACCACACGAATGTTGCCCAGCACCTCGGTAAGTAATGAAGAAAGATTGGAAATCTCATTTTGGCTGCGCCGCGAAAGGGACAACATCCTGTTCCCAAAACTGCCAATCAGCCATGCCATCAACGGTGCAATCAAAAAACCCGCCAAGGTAAGGGGCCAATTGAGATAAAACATGTAGATGGGGATGGCAATCAGCTGAAAAACGCAGGAGATAAACTGCTGCGACATTTTATAAATAACTTCGCCAATGCGGTCAATATCCTCGGTGAGGCGGTAGGAGAGGTCGCCGGTTTTAGCGGAAGCAAAGTAATCAATGCTCAGCTGATGGAGGTGGGCATAGACTTTTTTGCGCAGTTCCAGCACCGCCGCTAAGGAGGCGCGAATGGAAAAGACCTTTTCCCCATATTGAAAAATATTTTGAATGAGAAATGCCAGGGTCGTCAGCCCTAACCATCTAGCAATGTTAGACACTTGGCCCTGGCTGATGTAATAGGTGACCTGCCCAGCCAAGTAGGGCAACATGACCGTGGCCAAGACATAGCCAACAATGCACACAAACGACCAGCCAAACAGGGGCCACTGGGGTTTGAGAAAAGGCAGCAGCTGCCAATAAACCGATCGTTGTTGTTGCGCCATATGGAGAAATCTCAAAACTCTAAATGCAAACCTGATTATTGACTGGAGGTCGCTTCAGCCTCCAGCTGCCCCAGGGTATCTAAAACCACATTGGCAATGCGATAGGACGCGCCAAAGGGACCAAACCGGTCTTGCCCATTGGCAATACAAGCTTGGAGATAGGCTTCATCTTGGATAATGTCCACGGCATACTGGGCGGCTGCTTGCAAAATAGCAGGGGTGGCGGGCTCGGTGCCGATGGTTTTTACGGAAAGCCCCAAGAGACGATCCTGGGCCTCAGCAAAGGCATAGGTGAACTGGGGACCGGCACCGGGAATTTGTAAAATGGGTTTTCCAATGGCCATGGCCTGGTCCACCGCGAGCCCAGCCATGCCCAAAACCAGGGTGGTCTGGCACACAATGTCATTAAAGGCGTCACTCAAGCAGAGGACGGAGGCGATGGGGTCGCCCTTTTCGCCATAGG
>CALHGI010000725.1 GCA_938029995.1 uncultured cyanobacterium
GCAACACCCTCGGCACCCGCCATCCCCCATCCGTATCCCGCTCCATCAATCCCAATGCCGCCGCCCGGTCAATCAGCTGTTCCGCCTGCTCATCCCCCACTGCCACCATTGCCCCCTTCGGCACCGGCAACTCATATATCAATCCCCGCTGCAAAAACTCTCGCATTGCCGCCGACTGCTGCCCCAGCAGCTGTTCCGCCAGAATGTTCTCCCGAAACTCTTCGGTTTTCTCCGCCATGGCTACTAAAATCGCCTCGGCGTCGGTGCTGCCATCCACCAATACCTTCGATAACCATTCCAACAATCGCGGATTGCCATCGGACAGCTTCTTTGCCTGGGCCTGTAGCGCCCCCTCCACCCTCGACCCTGACTGAAATGCGGCCAGTCGCTGACACTTCTTCTCTAGGTTTGCCCCCTTCAACGTGGCTAGCGGCTGACGATACAACGCCGATATCCCACTAAATTCAAACTCATACCGGCAGGTGATTAATAGCCGATGCTCCACCTCCGATTGCTGCATTGCCCAAATCAAACTGTTGAGCAGATCCGGTACCCCTGGCAACAGCCGCTGACTGGCCTGTTCCAAATTTTGTTCAAAATCATCTAACACCAGCAGCAACGGCGTTTCCAGCTGCCCAAACACCGCCGCCAGCCGATACTTTAGTGGTTCGTCCGTTTGTCGTAAATGCTGGCGCAGGTCGGCAGACTTCACTTGGTCCGCCAGCCGATTGACCAAACTGTTCTCATCTATTGGCCCAATCCACACCACTTTCTGGTGGGTCGTTAACCGATCGCACAGTCGCAGGGCTAGGGTGCTTTTGCCATTGCCCCCCATGCCGTGGATCAATACCCCCACGGTGTCCCCAGCTCCATAGGGCATCAACGCCCGCAAACAGGCTTGTAACTCCCGCCGCCGTCCCACAAAGCTGCGTCGATCCGCCACCTGCCGCCCCACGCCATCTTGGTCTAAAAACACTGACACCATGGAGGGTTTGGGCGCTCTTTTGCGGCCAGGGGTGTGTAGGGGCGTCACCAGCTGCTCTGGCATGGTTTCCCCCACATATAGCCGCAGCAAATGCCAGTCCCTGGCCTGGGCGGTTAACATCGCTTGGTAGGTTTGGGCTAAGGCTGCGGGCAACCGCTTGCCTGCGGCTAGGGCCTGGTACAAGGCCGCCGCTGCTGTCATGCCATCCTGGTCTAACACCGGTTGCCCCCAGCCGAGGACGGCCCCTGCCCCATAGGTCAATAACTCCGCTGCCATGGATGGTACGGTGCCTGCCCGATCGCTCTGCCCCGTGCGACACCCTGACAAAAACACCACCGCTGGAAACCGATCCTGCATCGCTTTTGCTATGTCCTTCGCCGTTGCTGGGTGGGGGTCCCCCAAGGCTGTTTCTGTAATAAAAATGGGTCCCCGGTCTCCGTGGTCCCCATGGCCGGTCAGGTGTAGCACATCAAAGGTGCCTTCCCCATGGGACACCACTAGGTTTTCTAGCTCGCTTAAACAGCCACTTTCTTCTACGGTCAGGGCCAAGGGCTGCCGCTCCGTGGCGGCTAAAATCCGGCCTTCTTCTCGCTCAAAGTCCAGGACGGGCTCCACCCCCTTGGGGGATGTGGCCATAAACAACAGGCTCAGGGCCCGGTTCGCGGGTGTTGCCGGAGAGGGTTTGAGGGGCTGTGTGCCCCGGCCCGACCACCGCACCGGCACAATGGTGGGGGCCAGCTGGGCTACTAAAAAGTCCTGGCCATCGTGCAACACTTCCCAAGGCAGATGGGCCAACGTCCCCCCAGCGGCAATGGCTAGCACCGTTAGCTCCCGAACGTTTTCTAGCTGACTCGCCAGCCAGCGATCGCTGCCATCTAGCCATTGGTAAAGGTGCTGTCCGGTGACGCCGTAGTCCTCTGGCAGCAGTTGCACATAATAGTCCCGCTCTGCCCTGGTGATTAGGTCAGAAATCTCTGACAGGGGCAGGGTTCGTTCTTGGAAGTCGGTCAGGTTTTCCCACCCATACCGCAGGGTAATGTGCTGATCGTCTTTGGGTTTGAGATCGATGTGAAAAATCCGCATGGGGCTAGGAACTGGTGGATTGAAAGCCCCCATTTGGGAGGACTACTGTGTACACACAAGTGATTGGAAATAGCATTTACGGTGGCATCACCCCCTCTAACTCACCCTGGGTAAGAGGGAGGATTAGAGTTTTCCCCCTGACACAGGGGGATTAAGGGGGGTAATGCAGGATTGTGAACCTCAGTCCGACATGTATATACACGGTAGATTTGGGATGGGGTGGCTAATGGGGAGTTTTTTGAACGAGGGGATAGGGGATATCCCTGGATTGAGTTTCGTTGATCTCAAGGCCAACTTAAGGAATCACGGCCCACGGCCAGGATCATTTGGCTAAATCATTTGGCCAAATGATCTAACACCTTGGCGATCTCTTCGACTGTGGCCCCTTCCAATAACAAACGTCCCTGGCTGGTCACAATCAGGACCTTCTCAATCTTTGGCTGATCCTGCTGCTGCTCTCGCCAGGTGGCATACCACTTGTGTAACTGCTCTGCGATGGTGAGCACGCCACCGACGATGCCCACAATGGTGGCCACTGCCGTCAGGCCGCCGTCTTTTTGTACCGCGCCGCTCACTTCATAGCTGCCTGCCACACCGTCTAGGGAAACTAAGGCTTCGGCGGCGGGGGCGGCGGCGGTGCCTTCAATTGCAATCTGTAATTCTGCCATGGGTGAATTTATTCTATTAAATATATACAGAGGCGTTTTCCATGGAGGGTGGGCAATGCTCACCCTCCTAATCAATTTTGGTTGGTAGAAAATAGCCTACCCAAATTCCTGTGGCGTTGGGGCACCCCTTCCCCTATAATTGGGGACTGGAATATTCCTATCAAGGAGACTAAACGCTACATGTCGCGATATAGAGGTCCTCGCCTTCGCATCACCCGTCGCCTGGGTGAACTACCGGGTCTAACTCGGAAAGTTGCCCGCAAGGCATACCCCCCTGGTCAGCATGGCCAGGCACGGAAGAAGAAATCTGAATATTGTGTTCGCCTAGAAGAAAAGCAAAAGCTTCGCTTCAACTATGGTGTAACCGAGCGCCAGCTACTGCGCTACGTGAAAAAAGCACGTCGTGCCGCTGGTTCTACTGGTCAGGTTATCCTGCAGCAGCTAGAAATGCGCTTGGATAACACCATTTTCCGACTGGGCATGGGGCCCACTATCCCCGCTGCTCGCCAAGTCGTAAACCACGGCCACATTACCGTTAACGGTCGCGTAGTTAGCATTCCTAGCTACCAGTGCCGCCCTGGTGATGTCATCGGCGTCCGTCAGAAAGACGTATCGAAAAAGCTTGTGGAAGCCAACCTGGAGTTTCCTGGTCTAGCTAACATTCCAACTCACCTAGAGTTTGATAAAGCCAAGATGGAAGCCAAGGTCAATAGCATCATCGAACGTGAGTGGATCGCCCTCAACATCAACGAGCTACTCGTGGTTGAGTACTACTCCCGTAAAGCGTAGACCCTTTATTGCTCTACTTAAATACGCTGGGTATGCCCCGCCGTATTTTATTGGGCATTGCTGAATCTCGATGGGCTTAACCCTTGATAGTTTGGATCAAGACCCGTTAAGGCTCCACCGATGTATTCCTCCAGTTCAGCAATTGCTCTTACCGCGCTAGTTTAGTTATTTCCATTAACCCTAAGGTCCGTCAGCCTTGGGGTTTTTTGTTGCTGGCCAGCAGGGCCTATAAGGGCATCCAAGATAAAACTATTAATTCTCCATTTACTTCCCCAATGTGTAGCTCATAGACGAATTCATAGCGATCTTCGTTTCTATCCCAGGCCGTAATCCATAGCTCATACTCACGGGTATTGCGTTCGTAAGCAGGCAGCGGCCGCATGACATCAATCTGATAGCCACGGTAACTTCGTAAAAGATCTGAAACAGCTGCGGTAACTGCTGACGTATAGTGTTGCTCTGAGTAAGTTTTCGGAAATACCATGGCGGATATTGTGGAGCGATAGAAAAATAATACGTACTGTGTACGTGACGTTACGGAGTCACCCTATAGTTTCATGGGAAGTGTAAAGTTTTGAAAAAAAGGATCTGGGTTAATGGGCGTAGATACGGAAAGACTTCAATCATTACTCACCCGTGCTCAGCAGCTAACGGAGTCGGAAGCCTTGGCTGACCTGCCGGCGGCGGTGGCCGAACGATTAAAGACAGAGGCGGTTACGCCATTGGTGGCGGCCCTGGGTCTGAGCGATGCCCTGTGGCTGGATAATCCCTACAAGGGTACCAAGGGCGCTTCGCGAGCCATTCGGGTCATCCAACGGGATGAAGCATTGATTCGAGCCCTGGCGTTCTATCGCCTGAAGGGGGGAACTGAGTTGGAGAAAACCGCCGCCTTTTTTGAGGAATCGTTTGCAGCGGAAAATGAGCATGACGGCCAAGCGAAACATGCAGGGTAAATTTCGGCGTTGCTGATCCTCGGGATGATTTCGACTGAACCATGCCGTTCTAGAGTGTGTCTGATCGATCGGTTCATCCCGTAAATCAGCAACGGCAAAATTAGGATAGGGGATGCTGTTGCAGCGCAAACGGTAAAGAGTGAATCTTGATCTCGTTTAACTCTTTACTCTTTACTAGCCCCCATTCTAAGTCTTAGGCTGGGTAGCCCCCTAAGGTCCCCCTTGGGAAACGCTATTGTGCCCCACCCATGGTTCTACTATTTGTGGTGATTAATGGTGTGGGGAATTAAGGAATGGGGTTTTTCTAGCTCATAGGTTTCCATCAGGCTGTCATTGCTCATGATCTCTCGGGGATGGCCGTCGGCAACAATTTTGCCTTGGTACATGACTAGGGTGCGATCGCACACCTCTAACAAAAATTCCAAATCATGGGAGGCAATCACCATGGTTTGTTCCAGCCCTTGCATAAAGGTAATCAACCGCCGTCGGCTGCGAATATCCAAGCTAGCGGTAGGTTCGTCATAAAGAACAATCTGGGGCATCATGGCCAAGAGTCCCGCAATGGCCACCATTTGCTTTTCCCCACCGGACAGATGGTGGGGGGGCCGCTCCGCCAGGGCCTGTAACCCCGTCATATTAATAGCAGTCTCCACCCGTTCATTCACCTGGTGGTGGGGCAAGCCCATGTTGGCAGGGCCAAAGCGAATATCTTCCCTAACTGATGCGGAAAAAAGCTGATTGTTGGGATTTTGAAACAATAGACCGATTTGGGGATTAAACCCACCGGCGACTACCGGTTTATCCATCAGACGGACAGTCCCAGCCGTGGGGGTGAGGGCTCCACACAGGGTCATAAACAAGGTTGTTTTACCACAGCCATTGTGGCCAATAATGCCCACCCGTTCACCGGGGGTAATGTGCAGACTTAGATTGTCGAGGACCTGCTGTCGATCGGGATAGGAAAAGCAAAGATGATC
>CALHGI010000726.1 GCA_938029995.1 uncultured cyanobacterium
AGGCCGTTCGCCAAGCGGGACAATAGGGTATGACATTAGCACCACCATTGACTCAAGAAGTAGCCCAGGTGCAAACACCGCTGCCCATCTGCACCCGGGCTCTTACTTTTGTTCAGTCACCTAATCGTCTAAAGCTTATTATTCTTCTGCTCTGCTCAAAGTTGCTAGACGAATCAGCACAAATCCTGAATGGGTGCAATAACTATCGACCTGGAAAGAGTCCAGCTATGAATCAGCTGTGCAGAAAATACCCCTTGGTCTATACATAAATTCCATTTAATCAATAATTCTTGACATCATCAACGGAAACTAATTTTTTAGCAGCCTATCGGGAATTATGGGCATTGAGGATGTGTATTTCGAGGTGAAATGGCTAACTTTAATCAACAAGCCCTACTCAATCGAATTACCAATCGCATCCGTCAATCTTTAGAACTACAAGAAATCTTGAATGCGACCGTTGAGGAAGTTAGGTCATTTCTGGACACCGATCGCGTCAAAATTTATAAATTCTTACCAGACGATCATGGTTTGGTTATTGCTGAAGCCTTGGTGCCAGAGAACCTTCCTCCACTTCTGGGTCTCAATTTTCCGGCTGACGATATTCCCATCTACGCCCGAGAGCTCTTTCTCCAAGAAGGCCAGCGTAGTATTGTCGATTTAAATAAACAACAAATTGGCATCAGTCCCCTCCATCCTATAAATCGTAAACAGCCTAAAAGTGCACAAGATCAGGCTGAAAAGGAGCAGCCTGTGGACATGCCAGCTAATTTCAACCAAGAGATTGACTATCGCCCCCTTGATCCATGTCACTTTGAGTATCTCAAAAGCATGGGCGTAACATCCTCTATTGTTGTTCCCATCATTGTCAAAGGTACAGCATCTCACCATAAGACATCTCCACCATCCCTTCAATCAGATAGCTACCTATGGGGTCTACTGGTGTCGCACCATGCTAAAGCACGAGAAGTCGGTGGGAATGAGTTGTTGTTTCTTCAGCAAGTAGTTGATCAAGTGGAGATCGCCATTACTCAATCGATTCTACTCGAACATTTTCGAGAAGCCGCCCAGCGAAAAAATGATATCAACCGAATTTTTAGTCTGATCCAAACCACAACGTCCATAGATTTAGAAGTTACCTTAGAGGAAGTCGTCAAATTATTTCAGGGGTCAGGGGGCCGCATATATCTGCCGAAACAGACGTCCGCAGAAACAACTATGCCAATCTCACAGACGTCTACGGAACTCTATATTTATGGTAAGCAACCAGAGAGTTTGGCCGAAGATGAAAAACGGAATATCGAAGAAAACTTACTCTGGCAAAAGTTCTTAACGTCGGTGATACCATCATACCCTGGCGAAGTGACTGATCAAACGCAACCTGGGACCGCACCAGAAGCTGATGCAGGACAGACTCCTGAAAAATCGCCCCAAGCTTGGTCTGTCCCCTGGATGCGTGCTGTCTATGCCTTGAATAATCCTGAAACAGTAGATAGCTCACCAGTTCCCATATGGGGCATTTCAGATATTTACCAAGAACCCCTATTTCGATCCCTTACGCCAGCCTTTCAATCAACGAGCATTCGTGGGGTTCTCATTATGCCCCTCCATTTAGGTCAACGGGTGATTGGTTGTCTCACCATCTTTCGAGATGAGGATGATCAAGAACTAATTTGGGCTGGGGAATGCACCCCAGACAAACGACAAATGGCTCCTCGTCAGTCTTTTGAAGCATGGCGACAAATTAAAATGGCCCAAGTGCAGTCTTGGACCGATGCAGACATTCGTTTTGGTCAGGCAATTGCTGAGAGGCTGGCCACAGTAATCAAACAAAATCGCCTTTATAAACAAGTTACGGTATTAAACAGGAAACTAGAAACTCAAGTCCATGCTCGCACCAAAGAATTAGAATATACAACAACAATAGCCCAACAACAGCAAGCATTGGCCACTATCCTGGGCAAGCTACAAACGGCTTCAGATGTCAAAAGTATTTTTCAAACAACCACCCACGAAGTTCAGCAATTATTAAATGTAGAAAGTGTTTCTGTCTATAAATTTGATGAGGATTGGGGAGGTGCGTATATCCCCTCCTTTGGATGTGTGGCTCCTGATTGGTCTTCTGCAGAATTATCTCAGCAGCCCATTTGGACAGATAGCCACCTTCAAGAACATCAGGGTGGGCGATTTCGGGAGCATCAAACATCTGTCGTTAATGATATTTATACAGCCGACCTATCTGATTGTCACCTTGAGGCCTTAAAGAGTTATAAGATTCGCGCATTTCTGATTGCCCCTCTTTTTGTTGGCAAACAACTGTGGGGGCTACTGAGTATGTATCAACATTCAGCCCCTCGAACATGGGAAAGTTTAGATATCAGCTTTGTGACCCAAGTTGCAGCCCATCTAGGTTCAGCTCTACAGCAAAATGAATTATTAACCCTCGCGCAACAACAGGCTAAACAGCTTCCTGTCGTTATTGATCAACAACAAACCATGGCAGGGGTGATCGGAAAAATCCGTGAATCTCTCGATTTAAAAAAGATTTTCACGGCCACGACCCAAGAGGTGCGCCGCATACTGGCGGCTGACCGTGTTGGGATTTTTCAATTCCATCCTAATACTGGTTGGAGTTCAGGCGAGTTGGTGTCAGAAGATGTAGACAGTGCTTATCCCTCAGCCCTAGCGGCTAAAGTAGACGACCATTGTTTTGGCAAAGATTATGCTATCGATTACCAGGCTGGAAAGATTCAAGCGGTTGCCGATATTTATGCAGCAAACCTTCAGCCTTGTCATGTCGGTGTTCTCTCGCAATTTCAGGTAAGGGCCAATCTGATCATCCCATTACGCCAAAATGAATCTCTGTGGGGGTTATTGTGTGTTCACCAATGTTCAGGCCCTCGCCAATGGCAGCCATGGGAAATTGATTTTACTAAACAAATTGCCACTCATCTGAGCGTTGGCCTACAGCAAACTGAATTACTCCATCAATCAGAAGTCGCCAAGCAAGAAGCGGATGCGGCAAACCAGGCTAAAAGTGAGTTTTTGGCCACCATGAGTCATGAATTGCGCACGCCGTTAAATGCCATCCTGGGGCTATCTGAAGCGCTAAAGACCGACGTTTTTGGGGTGCTGACGGAACATCAAAAAAAGTCCATCACGACGATTGAAGACAGTGGTCGGCACTTGTTAGACCTAATTACCGATATTTTAGACTTAGCGAAAGTTGAATCAGGGAAACTCGTGCTTAATGTGGCACCAGTAGTATTTCTAGACTTGTGTAACTCTTGCATCCACTTTGTCCAGCCCCTGGCTAATGCCAAAAGTATTCAGCTGGTGTTTGAGGTTACTCCCTATGACCATCTGATTGAAGTTGATGCGCTTCGAATTCGCCAGCTCCTGATCAACTTGTTGAATAATGCCGTTAAGTTTACGCCCAAACATGGCCAGGTAACACTGTGGGCCAACGTCAATGAAAAGACCCAAATGCTTGAGTTTCAAGTGCGTGATACCGGCATTGGCATTACTGAAGAAGATGTTCCGAAAGTATTTAAAGCATTTGTTCAAATCGATAGTCGTCTCAATCGCCAATATTCTGGCACAGGCCTTGGCCTAGCGTTAGTCAAACGTTTGGTCGAGGCCCATCAAGGTCAGATTGAATTGGAGAGTATTCCTGGCGAAGGTAGTTGTTTTAAGGTGACATTGCCTTACCAATCGCGTTCAGACGTATCCCCTACTAAAACACATAAGCTTGATTCTTCTAATAAACACGAATCCGACAAGGCCAAGAATGAGTCAGATGGCCCTCCAGAAATACCCCAAATATTAGAAAAGGTACTCCCCACAGAGCCATCAAATATGTCCCCTGTCGCCAATTTAGACAGGAAGGGACATTTGATTTTACTGGCAGAAGATAATCCCAGTAATGTGGAGATGTTTATGGCTTTTCTAATTCACCAAAGTCATCAAGTGATTATTGCTAAAAATGGCCAGGAGGCAATTGATCTGACCTATGCCTATAAGCCTGACATTATCTTAATGGACATTCACATGCCGGTTGTGGATGGGTTTGAAGCAATCAAAAAAATCCGTACCATGCCCTTAATTGGGAATACTCCCATCATTGCCTTAACAGCATTAGCCATGCCTAGTGATCATGAGCAATGTTTAGCGGTTGGTGCCAATAGTTATTTATCTAAACCCGTAGGATTAAAAGAATTAGATGAAGCCATTAAACAAATTTTAAATCCTTCAACTAATTCTCAGTAACACTTTTTGCTTCCGTTTAAAGATAGCTATTGAATAAATATAGGCAAAAATAATGGCATGGTAAATAACGAATCGGTTCAGAAATCAACTAAATCATCAATTTTAATTATTGACGATCAACCTATTAACTTTGATGTTATTGAAGCCCTATTAGAACAGGAAAAGTATCAGCTCCATTATGTCGATAATGGGCAAACTGCCATTTCTAGTCTTGATAGATATCAACCGGATCTAATTTTACTGGATGTCATGATGCCGGGGATGAGTGGTTTTGATGTCTGTCAGCAAATTAAGGCCATACCCCAATGGTCATCTGTTCCGATCATCATGATCACGGCCCTAACAGGCAAACAGGATTTGGCCAAGTGTTTGGCTATTGGTGCTGATGATTTTATCAGCAAGCCCGTTGATAAGCTGGAGTTAAGGTCTAGGGTCCAAGCCATGCTCCGCATTAGTCATCAACATCAGCACCTTGAACAAACCCTAAAACAACTTAAATCTGCCCAGACACACATTCTTCAAAATGAGAAAATGTCTAGTCTAGGGCGGTTGGTCGCAGGTATTGCCCATGAAGTGAATAACCCCATCACCTTTATTAGGGGAAATATCGGGTACATAGAAGAAACCGTCAATGGCCTAATGGAAACCATACGGTCTTACCAGAAGAAACCACCAGATATCGGTTACGAACCATGTGACAAACTCAAACTCTTTGATTGGGAGTTTTTGAACGACGATTTGCCCCGGGCTTTCCAGTCTATGAAGACTGGTGTTGAGCGTATAGAGACAATTGTATCGAGTCTCATGATGTTCGCCCATCTAAATGAATCTGGAACAAAGAGTATCGATGTTCATCAAAATCTGGAAAATATTCTATTTCTTTTGGAGAATCGCTTACAGTTAAACAATCAGTCATCCCCCATTCAACTGATTAAATCCTATGGTGATATTCCTCCTATTCAGGGATATCCTGCCCTCTTAAATCAGGCATGGATGAATATCTTGAGTAATGCAATTGACGTGTTGGAACCAAGCTTAGTATCCGATTCGTTTTCTGGGACTGGACACAAATCTCTCCCAGCATGT
>CALHGI010000727.1 GCA_938029995.1 uncultured cyanobacterium
TTTGATCGATCAGCGGGAAGACACCAAGCTTTACCTGGCCCTAAATAAAGGGGGAGCCTTTAAGTTTTTCCGCAACGACAAGTTAGTGCTGTCGGATACCCAGTTTTCCCTGCAAGTGCGCGATGGCGGCAAGGTAAAAAATGCCGTTGGGCACCTGGTGGGTGATTATCAATACGATTTGCAAGACCATCAGATCACCCTTGAAGGTCCCTTGGGCTGGGCTAAGCAAAAGCAAATGACCCCCCTAAATCTGATGATCCTGCGGGTGGTAATGCTCACCGTCGGGCGATTTTTCCCTAACCTGATTCGTAAGCTGTTGCAAAAAATGCTGATCACCGGTAAAAATGACGCGCCTTTTCGGTTCCAGCGATCATTCCAGTGGCAGGATGGCCACTGGACCCTACGGGATACGCTGACCGCCACCGGTGGCTGGAACAATGTGCTGACGGCCGGTATTGGGTGTGATCAAACGTCGATTTATGTGGTCATGAGTCGCACATTTCAACCGGGTCAACTGCAGCCGTGGAAAGATTTAACCGGTGATGTAAATTCTCTCTCCCCTGGGCAGCCCCTGGAGGTGGAACGACAACTGTAATCTGTTTTGATCGGTGTTGTCCCATTGCCAAAATTATGCCAGGGCACCCACCAGGGCAGCCCCTATAGAATCCCCACCTATTCCCTAATCCCTAATGAAACGCTTTATATCGATCTTTGTCAGCACTCTTATCCTGGTGATTCTGTACACCAAGATTGACTTTCCTGAACTGATTAAAGTCTTTCGAGACTGCGACCCCGTTTGGATGGTGGTGAGTTTAGGCATGGTCATTCCCATTACCTTCTTTACTGGCTGGCGGTTAAAGCAGTTAATTCCCAAGCAGGCTAAGCTGAGCATTTGGGAGGCCAACAAACTGATCTTGGCCGCCAGTGTGCTGAATATGGTGCTGCCGTCCAAAATGGGGGACATTGCCAAATCCTATTTTATGAAAGAGCGGGGAAACCTTAGCGGCACCCTGTCCCTGTCCATTGTGATTTTTGAGAAAGCCTGCGACATGTTGTCGCTGTTGCTGTGGTGTGCCTTTGGACTGTTGCTCTACCCCCAGAAAGATACCTTCTTTTGGACCATGACCGCCGGTATCCTGGGCGGGCTGATTTTTGGGTTATTAATGCTGGGGTCAAAACCATTTGCCCGGTTAGGATTTACCACCATGCGCCGGATTGCATCGGGTAAAATCGGCAAAAAACTAGAATCTTTCCAAGGGTCATGGGATGAGATGCACGATTACTTTTGGGGCAACCCAGCCCAGCTAACGCGCATTGCCAGCATGTCGATTTTTGTCTGGTTTTTGCACCTGCTGCAAATTTGGCTGTTTATTTTGGCCCTAAATGCCTGGGCACCGCCGGTGATTAGCTTTGCCCTGGCTCCCCTAGCCATTTTGGCCGGATTGCTACCCCTCACCTTTGCGGGGGTGGGTACCCGAGATGCAGCCCTCGTAGCGCTTTATGCCCCTTACTTTAGTGCTGCTACCGGAGCCGCCTTAGGGGTACTGTGCACCTCTCGCTATTTCCTTCCTGCCATTGGTGGATTACCCTTTCTCAATCAGTATTTGGGTACCGTTAAACAGTTCAATAAGGCCTAAATAATGTGGCATTGATGGTGGCGGCCACGGGGTGAGCACCGAAGTCAGGGGATATCTCGCGTAAGGTGGCGAAGCATGTGAAAAAGTGGACTTAGACTGGACGGCCCAATGGAGGCGGTAAGTCCTGGAAAATTTATCTAGATGGTTGCTGTCTCAACCGTCCGTTCGAGGATTGATCTCGGGAACGAGTTCGATGTTTTCCCTTAAACGGCCTTGACTTTTAAAGCTTGTTGCAATTAGTACACAGTCTGTTCTGAGACAGAGCCTTTAGCTGTGGATATAAGACTCATAGCTCTGCTCTACAGACTAACTGTGATATGTGGAAATCAAAGAGGTGGCTGTCCTGGGTTTTGCCTGGGCTTGTGCTGGCATTAGGAATAGGTCTGAGCCTGACCCTACAGGCCCACAGCCGCGATGGGGTGTTTTTTAGCAGTGAAGCCGGGTTAAAGGCCCTGCTGGCCCAGCAGTTTAGTACCGGCCAGCTACAGGCCTCTTTGGATATGTCCCAGCCCCCATGGGTGCTGACGCTGTGGCGACAGGGGCTGTATCCCTTTGCCCCCCCCTATGCCTATGAGCAACAGGGTAATTACTTTATTCGATTTTTATTTACCTTTCCTGCGATTACGGCTCCGTTCTATGCCCTGATGGGGTATCGCGGACTCTATGTGGTGCCCTTGGTGTCCCTATGGGTGACCTGGTGGCGGCTGTGTCTGGTGTGTCGAGTGTGGCGAGTGCGCTCCATATTCACAAGCCTAAGTTTGGTGTTGGTGATTGTGGCCTCACCCCTGACCCTCTATGGGGCGATGTATTGGGAGCATACCCTGGCGGTGGCCCTGGCTTTTTGGGGCCTGTCGGGGTTGTTGTTACATGTATTACCGGGGGACTCTCCCCAGCGCATTAGCCTGAATGAAGCCCTGGTGGATGGCCTGTGTGTGGGCCTGTCGGTGTGGGTGCGGCCTGAGCTGTTGTGCCTGGTGGCGATCCTCGGGGTGATTACGGTGGCGAGTCAGTTGCCTCGACTACCTAAGCAGCTGCGCCTAGTGATTCCCCGTGGGTTAACCCTGGGGTTGGTGGTGGCCTTTAATGGTGCCATGGGGCTAACCGTACTGGGGTTCTTTGGGGCAAATTTGGTGTTTTATGGGCATCCCTTGGGCATTTATGCCGCCCATGATCCCCTATCCCTGGAACAGCAGGTGGCTCAAATTTTGGGTAACTATGGCCAGATGGCCCTATCCCTAGGGCGATATTTTCCGGCGGTGTTGTTGTTATTGGGGCTGCCCTGGTGGACGAAAGGCCAGACCCGCATAGCTGGCTTGGGCCTGGGGGTACTGGGGGGATTATTTGCGATCGCAGTGCCCCTCATCACCCCAGCCGTATCCGAAACCCAACAGTGGGGGCCCCGGTTTTACCTAGTGTTAGTGCCCATAGTGGGGCTGATGATCGCGGCGAGTTTGCAAAACCTTTGGCACCTCAAACGTCAACGCTGGGGGCTGCTGGCCGCCATCTCTGTCTTTATGGCCCTGGGCATTCATGCCAACCTGGTGAATGGCACCTTGAATGTCTACCGGGATAGCCAAACCAATTCCACCTCCCTGCCCAGTCTCTACGAGCCCGTTGCCCCTGCCATTACCGCCCTGGCCAGCTATGACGAACGGTGGGTGGCCATGGCCCACCAGACCGTAGCCCAGCAGCTGTGGCCCAGCGTGAAGCTCAAAACCTTTTTCCGCACTGAAACCGATGCCGCCGTCCAACAACTGGCGGCGGAGCTGGTGAACCAAAACGAGTCATCGTTCCTATATATTTGCCATCCCGACTATCCTTGCGAAACCCCGAACCAAGGGACCCTCAACTCCCAACAGCTTGGTGGGCATAATGATGACGCCCCCATGAGCATATCCTTTCAACCTTTGGGTACCTTTGGGCAATATCCGTTCTATCGCGGACTGATACAGACTAAACAAGCGAGTAAGTAAGGCAGGCGAAATTAATGTCGTTATTGATTTCGGGGTTGAACCGTTAGACAGGCTCTATGGCAATGTCTTTCCAATCAACGCGTCCCGACGATTAGCAACGTCGCATTAATGGCCAAGTACCGGAAGCTGTGGGGGGCAGGAGTCAGGGGACAGGAGTCTGCTGTATTCTGAAATTTGTCAAAGCAAGCTAGAAATAGCAACAGTTATGGGCGACGCAATCGGCTGGAGGCTTGGGGTCGATGGCTATACCTGTCACATCTCCCATAGCTGCCACATATCCCGAAAAGGAAGAAGGGGCCTCGATGACTAAACTATCCGCGCTGGTTAAGCCCCCCCAAGGGCCGCTAAAAATTACATCCCACACCAGCGATCTGTCTTTTTCCCTGGTGATTCCCACCTACAACGAAAGCAAGAATGTTGGCAAACTGGTGTCCCACCTCTGTGCCCTGTTGGATAATTTATTGCCCCAACAGTATGAGCTGATTTTAGTGGATGACAACAGCCCCGATCTCACCTGGGAGGTGGCCCAGGAGTTAACCGTTCACTACCCTCGGTTGCGGGTGATGCGGCGGCAGGTGGAACGGGGGCTATCCTCAGCGGTCATTCGGGGCTGGCAGGTGGCTAGGGGGGAGATTTTAGGGGTAATCGATGCGGATTTGCAGCACCCGCCGGACACCCTAGGGCAGATGGTTAAACAGGTTCAGGCCGGGGCCGACTTAGCGGTGGCCAGTCGCCATGTGGAAGGGGGTGGCGTGAGTGACTGGAGCCTGCTGCGGCGGTTTCTATCGCGGGGGGCCCAGATGCTGGGGCTGCTGATTTTGCCCAGTGTTGTGGGGCGGGTGACGGACCCCATGAGTGGTTATTTTATGGTGCGGCGCAGTGCCATTGCGGGCCCCACCCTGAACCCGGTCGGTTATAAAATCTTGCTAGAGGTGATTGGCCGCGGCC
>CALHGI010000728.1 GCA_938029995.1 uncultured cyanobacterium
AGGTGATCGGGGACTGAGGACCTATGGACGACTGGATCGGTCAAATATGTTGCACCTTATCCTCTAGGGGAAAACGCACCTTGGGGAGATGGGCATATTTGTCTTCCTCGGAGCGATATCCGGCAGCACATACGACGACAGCATGGTATCCCATGGCAGGTAGTCCAAGAATTTCGTCATACTGGTCGGGAACAAAGCCTTCGATGGGACAGGTGTCGATGCCCAGCAGGGCGGCGCTCACCATAAGCTGACCGAGGGCAATGTAGGTCTGGCGAGTGGACCAGCCATCCACGTCCGGCACGCCCTTCATAAATCCTTTGATCACATTGCTAAAGCCCTGGAGGGACTCAATGTCTGCGCCACGAACTTCTGCAGTACGGGCCATGGAGCGATCCACATCGGCATCGTTTAATCCGGTTTTGATGGCAAGCACCACTAGATGGGAGGCATCGACCACCTGGGCCTGTTTCCAGGACGCTTCGACCAGTTTGGCACGCACGGCGGCGTCATCCACCACAAAGAATTTCCAAGGTTCTAGGCCAAATGAGGAGGGTGCTAGGACCAAGCTTTGTTCTAGGGCAGACCAGGTATCGGCGGGGATTTTTTTGCTGGCATCAAACATTTTGGTGGCGTAACGCCAGTTAAGTGCGTCTAGGACAGAGGCACTGGAAAAATTGGGAGCTGTCATGAAAAACACCGACACAACATGGCTGTTATAGCAGGTATGGAGTGTATTCAACACGCAACTGGGATACCAACAGCTCAGAATTGAGACTGGTTGAGATCGCACCCTGCCCCACTGACTTGCCGTACATGTAAACCTTGATTTAGCAGCTTATACCGGGCATAACTTGTCAGTTCTTAACATAACAATGCACATAACGGCCCGATTGCAGACTTTTTTCGAAAGAACGATGCCGAAACATTGAAACTGAATTATGATGATAGGCATAATTTGTAAGTATGGAGACCCGTCTTATCACTAAGAAACAGAAGCCTCTTGTCAACCGCAATATTAAGGCCCCCCAGGTTCTATTCATCGACCAAACTGGTGAGAACCATGGCGTCATCGATACGGCCGATGCTATCAAGCTGGCGAAAGAAAGCAATCTTGATTTGGTAGTGGTTTCTCAGCCGCGAGAAGGCGCTCCAGTTGCTAAGGCCATGGATCATGGAAAACTGCAATACCAGCAGAGCAAGCGGCAAAAGCAGACGTCTCGTCCGTCGGTTAAAGAGGTTAAGTTTCGGCCGAATATTGGTGAGTCGGACTATGAACTGCGGGTGAAACGTGCAACTGAGTGGCTCAGCAAGGGCGATTCGGTTAAGTTTCTTGTCCGTTTAAGGGGACGGGAACACCAGCATCGCGATCGCGCGACGGATCTGCTGCAAAGAGTCATTACTGACTTGGAAAGCGCTGGTAAGGTGCAGTCTTTTGATCGACGGGCATTGACCGTTTTTCTTTCACCTTCTTAAGAGCGTTTGACACGTTAAGTGTTTAAAAACTGAATAACTCTCTAAGGGGCAGGGTTGAACAGGATGATGTTTAACCCTGCCCCTTATGTTTGCCGGTGCTGATTTTGGGGATAAACCGATCTGGCCATGATGAAATAAACCGGTATCTATTAGATGAAATCATCCCGAGGATCAGCAACGCCTACTTTTTAATAAAAAAAAGCCTCTACCATAGCGGCAGAGGCGATGATAGGTGATGTGTGAGGAACGATGCTTAAAGCTCCTTGGGAATCAGTGATCGACTTCATTAATTACTAGAATGCCGAGATTATCTGAACACTCTCTGATCGATAACTGAACGTTGCTTAAGGGGTTTCTGAGATTGGCTGAGGACCCGTAGCGCAGGGGCACCAGAACCCCAAGGGATTGCCCCTGGGGTTGTTTAATTCTCTTGCCCGTTTCAAGACATTGTCAGGTAGAAGTGGACGACTCCAAAAGCACCGGAGACCGCTACGCCCAAATTAACCTGCCTATAGGTCTTTGGCAGCATAATGAATAAACAGGTCATACTGCAGGATTACACATCTGGGCAATGGAGAGTTTCCACTAAATGGCCAATCCAGACCTGGGTTTTTCTGGGGAGAAAAGCTTGTGACGGATAAAGCAACCAGACAGCACTATTAAAGTCAGTGGCCGTCACGGTGTAGTTACGAAAGAGTCGAACAAGTTGACCTGTGGCAATATCCTGTTCGACTAGCCAGTCAGGCAGCAACGTGAGGCCCATATTTGCAATGGCACATTCCCTAATCGCCGCCGAATTCGTCATCAAATACTGTCCCTGAATCAGTATTTCTGTGACCTCACCAGCCCCATCCTTAAACAACCAGCTCAGGCTGTGATCCCGACGGGGAAACAACAAACAGCTATGATCAACAATCTCCTCAGGCCTCTCAGGCACCCCATGCTCCGCCACATAGCCCGGCCCCGCACAGATAAAAAACTCCATGGAGCGAAGCTTTTGTAACCGATAGGCACTGTCCCTCAACGCCCCCACCCGAATCGCCACATCAATCCGTTCCGCAATGAGATCCAAATAGGCATCCACCAACAGCAGCTCCACCCGCAGCTCCGGATAGCGCCGAGCAAACTCCGGCAACAGAGGCATCAGCCGTTTCTCTGCAAACACCGCAGGAGCCGTCACCCGCAATGTGCCCCGAGGGGCCTGACTCACCGCCAACGCCTGCTGCTGAGCCGCCGCCAACTCAGCCACCGCCGGAAACACCCGATCAAAATAAAGCTGCCCCGCCTCCGTGGGCTGTAGTTTGCGCGTACTGCGCTGAAATAGACGCAGGTCTAAATCGCGCTCTAGCTTGGCAATGGCCCGCGACACCGATGACGGATCAACATTGCGGCGGCGGGCCACCGCTGCAAAGCTATGCTGCTGCATCACATCAATAAATAACTCCAACGTGGCTACATCCATTCGTGCGCAAAATGCATGGGTCTATTGAAATTTAAAGTCTTTATTGTAGTTTTTATCATGGATACCATGCCTGTAATGTAACTGAGTTAAGGCGATGACTAACATTGCATTTTTAGGCATGGGTGCCATGGGAACCCGCATGGCGACGCATCTATTAGCGGCCAAACATTCTCTCCATGTGTGGAACCGTACCCCCGAACGTTGTCAACCGTTAGTGGAGCAGGGGGCAACAGCCTATGCCTCCCCGAAGGAAGCAGCTCAGGCTGCTGAGGTGGTGATTGCCATGGTGGCGGATGATGAGGCGTCCCGGCAGGTGTGGTTAGGTGAAATAACTGGGGCAATTTATGGCCTAAAGAATGGAGCAGTTGCCGTTGAATACAGCACCCTCACCCCTAGTTGGAGCCAGGAATTAGCCGACAAAATGGCGGCCCTTAACTACCCGTTTTTAGCGGCCCCCGTCGTTGGCTCCCGCCCCCAGGCCGTAGCGGGTCAGCTGATCCAACTGGTGGGGGGTGATGCCGCCACCTTGGCCACCGTTCACCCCATACTCGAAAGCCACTCTGGCGTGATTCACCATGTGGGGGATGCCACGGCCAGCATGGCCCTAAAGCTAGCCATCAACACTCTCTTTGGGATTCAAGTGGCCGCCCTTGGCGAAATCCTTGGCATGTTACAGAAAGCTGGCATGTCAGGTGAAACCGCTATTGACTGGCTTAACCAAATGCCCACCACCAGCCCTGCTCTGAAGGGAATTGGCACATTAATGGCAGCCCAGAACTATGCGCCACTATTTCCCATTGACCTGGTGGAAAAAGACTTTCGCTATGGCCAGGCGTTTGCCCAGGCAATGGGGGCCAATGTTCCAGCCGCCGAGGCGGTGCGAAGAATCTATCAACAGGCCCAGCAATCAGGCTACGGCGCAGATAATATTGCCGGAATCGCTCAGCTATATTGTTAACGCCATTGTCCAAACCTCCGTAAAAGCGGGCCTTGTAAGCAGGTCTGTAGGAGCTGGCCTCGTGCCAGCCCTGCCCCCCATCGCCACCGGCAAGTCCTCCACCATACATTCAATTCCTTTGCCCACCTGGCATAATCAAGGTGTTCTCCAGACCACACCGTTCTCCACACCGTTATGAAATTGGTGTTCAAAGCCCTCATTCGTGGTTATCAACTCCTGATTTCACCGCTACTACCCGCCACCTGCCGCTACAGTCCTAGCTGCTCCAACTACGCATTGGTGGCCGTAGAGCGCTTTGGACCATTACGAGGCAGCTGGATGGCGGCAAAGCGTATATTTCGCTGTAATCCTTGGCATGAAGGGGGCTATGATCCAGTGCCGCCGATTCCCATGGTGGGTGAAACGGATCTCAGCGAGCTCATGGTATCCAATGAAGCCGCTGATCGGCTCGCTAATGAGGCGCAAGGGACGTCAACGCCCCAGGACTAGTCTCTGCCAAATCAGTTTTAGACTTAATTAGAATAATTAAAATAGTTTTAACGTCACTGACCAACGCCTAGCCATGAAACGAGTCAGCCTCAGCGAGCTATCAGACCAAGGGGTTTCCCATAATACGGCCATTCGCAAAAAGGTCATGGTGCAGCCGGGGGATATTCCCCATCTGACTAACTTTTCCCAGGCTACATTTGCCCCTGGGCAAGTTGCAAAAGCCCATGCCCACTCGGATATGTATGAGGTTTTCTTTGTATCGGCGGGCAACGGGACCATGGCCGTCAACGGTGCGGACCAAGACCTTTCGCAGGGGGTATGCATCCTGGTGGAACCGGGTGATGTCCATGAGGTGACCAATACAGGTGATGAGCCCCTGGTGCTGACTTATTTTGGGATCGTCTAAATGCCCTATGACGTGCCGCCCCCCACCTTGGATAATCCCATTTATCTCGACCATCGTCGTTGGATGCTACGGGCGCTGGAACTAGCCGAAGCCGCAGGCAATGCAGGGGAAGTGCCCGTCGGTGCCATCATCGTCGGGCCGAATAATGAGGCAATTGCCGAAGCGGCCAACGGCCGTGAGCGGGATCATGACCCGACGGCCCATGCAGAGATTTTGGCATTGCGGCGGGCGGGGCAGCATTTGCAAAACTGGCACCTCAACGACTGTCGTCTATACGTTACGCTAGAACCTTGTGCCATGTGTGCAGGTGCAATTGTAAACGCTAGACTGGGTTTACTAGTGTATGGCGCAGATGACCTAAAAGCTGGAGCAGTACGCTCTGTTTTGAATGTGCCAGATGGTCCAGCGTCTAACCATCGGTTATCGGTACAGGGGGGAATTCTCGCATCTTCTTGCCGGCAACAGTTACAAAACTGGTTTCGGCAAAGACGGCGGTGAAACTGTCCCCTACTATGCCGTCGCAACCCTAAACAAGGGTTTATGGTATGTATACAAATGCGGACTTGGGTATCGTCGAGCACATGGCTAGCGAAATCTAGATTCCGGTTTGAGTGTGTTCTTCATTTTCCTCGGCATTTCTAATGGCCTTTAGTCCCCATCTTTTGCTTCATAGACAGCCGACACCAGACGTAGTGCATGCGCCCTGTCAGTCGAACCTATCTCCATGGTTTGCGCCCCTGGCTTACAAAATTGGTGAAGATCTGGTGCTGCCAAATTTCTTTAAGACAATTTGCATCACCGGTCAGGAAAATATTCCCACCAGTGGCCCCGTAGTATTTGCGCCTACCCATCGCTCCCGGTGGGATGCTTTGTTGGTGGGTTTGGTGGGGCATCAGACCACGGGGCGCTACCTACGGTTTATGGTCACTGCCGATGAATGTTTTGGGTTGCAGGGCTGGGCGATTCGACGATTGGGCGGGTTTCCGGTGGATGTACGACGACCTGCGATCGCAACCCTACGCCACGGCATGCAGCTCCTCCGCAACCAGCAAACCCTGGTGATTTTTCCAGAAGGGGATATTTTCCGCGACAAGCAGGTGCAGCGTCTCAAGCCAGGTCTAGCAAGACTGGCCCTCCAGGCTGAGCAATCCACCCCAGGCTTAGGGGTCAAGGTCATCCCCATCTATTTCGACTATGACAATCCGCGCCCCTGCTTAGGCAGCAGTGTAGACGTGCGCATTGGTCAGCCCCTAGCGGTTGACAACTACATCACCTCTGGCTCAGCCAAGCAACAGG
>CALHGI010000729.1 GCA_938029995.1 uncultured cyanobacterium
GGTGGAAGGTCTCGCCCTTAACATCATTGAGCAGGCCATTGAAGCAAAACGTATCATCCAAGATCAGCAACCGATTGTGGAGTTACGCATTGAAGGACAGGTGGGTTTCGAACGGCTAGAGCTAGATACACGGCAGCTGCAGAATGTCTTGCAAGAACGCTGCAATGCCTTAATTTTCTTGTTGAAGTATGAGGTGGATGCTGTTGCCTATGGCACCCCTTTGCCGGATGATGCCGATCGGCATCAAATTGAACGAGAGATCTTTACCGATCTTCTATCGGCTAATAATGTTTATAAAAAACGGGCGCAACCCCTGTCAGCAGGGCTGATTGATTTAAAGGAGCGCCAGCTGACAGGGGAGAATGAAGAGAGTCTCTATGGTTTGGTGGAGGAGATGTTGGCCCCTGCCCCTGTCCCGTCGGCTGCGGATCATTCGCGTTAAGATTGCGGCACGTATTCCCTGCACTACCATCAATGACATCAGAGGATATCTGTATGGATTTGGATCGATCGCCAGAACAGTTGATTAAAGCAGGGCTGGCCGCCATTAAACGAAAAGAGTATGGACGTGCGATCGCAACGTTTCAGCAACTCAGCCAGGCTGACAACATTAGCCCCCGCTATCGCATTAAGGCTCAAATGGGTCTTATCCGCACCTATGAATCACAAAAAGACTATGAACAGGCCAAAACCCTATGTCAGCCCCTGCTCAAAAGTCGTAGTCAATCCATCCGTCAATGGGCAAACGAGAAACTGCAGCAGCTAGCAGCCGACCACCCCCAACTCTCGACGGAAGAAACTGTTAACAGCCCTGGAACAACGACCGTCAGTGGGTTTGTCCCCTTCACCACAACCGGCGAAACAGACCCAGCTGGAACAACTATCGATCCAACACCCCTCCTAGACATCCCACCAAGCAAGACATCACCCATAGCCGCCGCCCCAACAACCACAGAAGACATTCCAGACAATCCGACGCAACCACCGTCGTTGTTTCATTATCAAACCCTCAACGGTCAAGAGAATGGGTTAGCCAACAATCAAGAGAACGGCCATGTCGCCCAATCTCCCGATACACCTCTCCCCCCATCCCCTGACATCCCGTCAAGACGCACCACACAGGCGGCTACAAACCCTACCCAATCTGAACAGATCTCGGGCACCCTGGCTCAAGTGAGTCCCAGGCAGCAACAAACTTCGTTACCAGCGCCAGCTCAAGACTCTTCTTATGAAGGCCCAGAAACCTGGCCCCAGGGGGACCGCCTCAACAGCTTAAAATCCCTAGGCAAGGTTAATATGGGACGCCTATGGTTTGCTCAACTGGCCACCATTCCGATAATTTTCTGGGTCATGCGCTGGTTAGTGAGAAGTGGCTTGACGCTTGTCCGTGACTATATCCAGTTTCTCGATCGACTATTACCCATTAGGATCCGACTCGCCACTTTTTTTTGGCAACCCCAAACGTGGAGTGTGATCATTGGCCTGATCCTATTAACCGTCGTCGCCCATTGGCTATGGCCAATATTGCTTAGACCGACCAACACCCTCACTAACCAACAGCTACAAGCCTACAGCTCAGAAGCCAGCCAGCTCATGCGTCGCCTTTGTACCAAGCGGCGCTGGCCCCTACCCAAAATCCAGCTACTGGCCACCGATCTGCCCCTAATTTTTTCCTATGGATGGCGGCCCCGCTACGGTCATCTTGTGGTCAGCCAAGGGCTGCTAGATCGATTAGCCGCCGATGAATTGGCCACGGTGATTGTTTACGAACTCAGCCATTGGTCTCACTTAGACTGGGTCGTGCTATCAACCCACGGTCTACTGCTCCAGGGATTTCATCGCATCTATTGGACCTTGGCCCAGTGGGGTGAGCATCGCCCCAGGTTGATCAAGGGTGCAGCTGGCACCTTGGCCACCCTAAGCTATGGCATTTTCTGGCTGTTGGCGAAGGTCGGTTGCGGCCTGTCTCGCACCCGTACCCCCTACCGGGACCGCACCACGGCCGAACTCACCGGCAATCCCAATGGTCTGATCCGGGCCTTAGCCAAACTCTCAACCGCCATGGCCAAGGCGATTGAGCAGCAAGGCTATACGCCACCGCTGCTAGAAAGCCTAGAATTGATGCTACCCGTGGGGCCTGGGGAAACAAGAACGACCGTCCAACACTTTGCCTGGGGAGCATTTAACCCCCTACGCCACTGGCTCTCCATCAACCAAGGGCACCCACCCCTAGGGGATAGGCTTTACACCTTAGGAGCCTATGGAAAGCACTGGAAACTAAAACCCAGCCTTAATTTTGCACACTTACGATTAAAAAACAGCTCCCGCACCGTTTCCCGAAACGATTGGTTAAACCTACTCTCCCAGGGCGGAGCCTGGTCCGGATTAATCCTGGGCCTGGGGGTGGCCATCCTCATGTGGATAGTGGGTGCGATCGCAACAAGCCTGGATTTAACCCTACTGGCATGGCTTTACAAAGACCGCAGCATCTTAATGAGCATGCCACTCATCGGTGCAGCCACGGGCCAAATACTACGCATCAACTCTTTCTTCCCAGAAATAGTCGCTCCGCCGCCCACCCCTGCAACAACATTGGCACAATGGCAAACCGATCCTAGCCTCTTGCCCATCAGCAGTTTACCGATCCAAATAAACGGCACCCTCACCGGACGACCGGCCCTAGCAAACTGGCTAGGGCAAGAATGGAGACTCAACACCCCCCATGGCAGCATTAAGCTGCACCATAGCGGCTACCTAGGCCCCCTAAGCAATATCAAAGCCGTGGCTAGCTGGTTGAATCAACCCATCAACATAACCGGCTGGTTTCGCCGTGGACACCATATCTGGATTGACATCGATCGCCTGCGAACCCACCAAAACCAGAGCCAACTTAGCCAACATCCCCTCTGGTCATCCATCCTTAGCCTTGCCCCCCTCAGTTACGGACTCTGGCTCATATTCAAGGGGGGTTAAATTAATTAGATAGATAAGAGCACCCCACCCAATCGAGCCAGCCCACATCAACCAAACCGTAAAATCCACACCTCACATTGCAGTCAAACCCACGAAGTGTTAACTTTTATTAACGAGCACTGATAGTCTAACTACATTCCAGGTTTTAAATCCAAAACTTCGGCGTTAGGTGTCTGGTTCTCCTACTCTCAACACAGCAAACCAGCCTTCTCATACGGCTGGTTTTTTTATCAATTATTCTTTATTACAGAGTCACCGTAGAAGCCACTTCCTGTCCCTACCCTATCTTTAGAGAGCTTCACCAAAAAAACCACTGAATAGCTTGGCTTGGCATCAGACAGCGTGATACCTTGAGGAAGTAGAGATACGGTCTGTTGCCCACTTAATGCAACAGGAAACCCCTGGCCAAGAAAGTGATAATTAGTTGTGTTGATGACTATGTGCCAGAGGGTAGAGATGATTTTAACAAGCTGCCCAAATAGGGTTTTGAACTCATCAAGATAGTTAATCTCTTAGAATAGCCAGTTAGTTTTCGCTGCGGTTCGTCACTTGTTTAATCATTTAGAGCCATAGCTCCAAATTTTGTTCTGGATATTCTTGAATCCCAGGACAAGTTGGTTGTTTTTTGTTTATTCACCAACCGCAGTTGTTTTTCAGATTTGTTTAAGAGGTATCTCCATGTCAGTGCGCTTATATATTGGCAACCTACCCCGCGATCTAGAACGCGAGGAGTTTGAGGCTGTTTTTGCAGAAGATGTTGATAATATCGTTTCAGTTAAACTGATTGCCGATCGGAAAACTGGCAAATGTCGTGGTTTCGGTTTTGTCACCGTCAAAACCGATGAAATCGCAGATACCCTAGTTAGTAAGTACAACGGTCAGGCACTGCAAGACATCACCCTTAAGGTTGAAAAGGCAATGCCCCGTAGCAAAGAGAATGAGGGTGCCGCAGCCCCTGTAGCAGCTAACCGTAAGGGCGGTGGAAAACGCAACGGTTCCGGTGGCGGTGGACGTAAGTCTAACAACAATTACATCGCTCCAGCACCAGAAAATACTCAACCAGATCCTCGCTGGGCCTCTGACCTGGAAAAGTTAAAAGAGATGCTCGCAGCACAAACAACGGCTTCATAGTTTAGCGATTAGTACCGTCGCCTAATCATAAGCAAGAAGGCCAGGGAATTATCCCTGGCCTTCTTGCTTATGGGATCGTTTTGCTGGCTCACTGTGCATGGGCTCTTAGGCCCTT
>CALHGI010000730.1 GCA_938029995.1 uncultured cyanobacterium
GCTGATCCATCACCGTGATCACTTGGCCATGGTAGGTTTTCTCGTCTGCGTTGATGGTGATCATTACATCCTGGCCAGGTTCAACTTGGGTCGTAATTTGCTGGCGTAGGGTCTTTTCCGTTACGGGCAGCTGATCGAGGAAAAGACTGCCATCGGGTTTGATGGTGATGGTAAAGGCTGTGGGGGGTTGGGGGGTGGCCGTTTCGGATTCGGGTAAATTAACGGGCAAACCCTCGGTGCGAGTTAAAAAGAGGGTGGAGACAATGAAAAATGCCAAAATGGCAAAAATCACGTCAATCATGGGCAGTATATTGATCTCAAACCCGTCGTCTAACTCATTGTCCAGAATTCGCATATTCCGCTGTTCCTAGTTTATTTATGTTGGTGTAATGCCCTTCGTAAAGCAGTTCCAGCTGTCCGCCATGTTCTTGTAAGAGGGCGATTTGTCGCTTGTAGAGACCGCGAAATAAATTGGCAAACAACAGGGTTAAAATAGCCACGATCATGCCGGCTGCCGTGGACACTAAGGCTTCGCTAATGCCCCCGGTTACGACTTCGGCGTTAGACCCAATCCCACCGATTTCAATGGCGTCAAATGAGCGGATGAGACCCAAAATAGTGCCTAGCAGCCCTAGGAGTGGCGACACTGTGATGATGGTTTGAAAGACGGTATTGAAGCGTTTAAGGATGGGGAGTTCTGCTTGGGTTGCACTTTCTAAGGCTAGGCGAAATTGTCTGGGGGAGGCTTTTTCCAGTTCTAGGGCTTCTAGGAAAATGCGGGAGATCGGTAAGTGCAGGTTTTGCCTGAGGAGATTAAAGACATCTAGGGGGGCACGGCGATAGGTGGCCAAGAGCTGTTTAACGACGCGGCGCTGATTGCGGTTGATGCGGGCCCAGAAAATTAACCGTTCTGTGGAGAGTGCGATCGCAACCAACGAGAAGAATGCCAGCGGCCACATGACAATTCCCCCCGCTCGAAAAATCTCAATCAAAGCCATACCTATCCCCCTAGCCAGTTCTCAGTTGCAGCTTACTGCACCTCAGACCCTGGTGGGGACAATTGAATGGTTTGATCCACTTCAACAGACTCCACCCCCGTCACCTCAGACAGGGATGACATTTTTTCCGCTTCCACTGATCCCGTCACAATTCCCAGGGTAGCCAGGGTTTGTTCCACCTCTAGCCCAGCGGCTTTAAGTTGTTCGCTAACCTGATCGATCTGGTCTAGGTGAGCGTCATCAATGGATATCGTTACTTTTACCTGGTCCATATCATCTCCTGGGTTTGCATTAACCACATCTGACCCGCTGGGCCAACAACCCACTAAACCCACCGTTACCATAACAACAATTAGCCATTGGGTCAGTTGTTTAAGCCACCTAGCGTTTTCCATGATTCCGTATTGCCATTGTTGAGGGTCGTTGTTGGGGGCTCAAGACTTAAGCTGTTTTCCGACTTGTGGGTGCACCGTAGGTGATCTAGGCATCCCATGGACAGCCCAATTCGGGGGTGTAGGGTCTTACATGGGGGCTTGCACTAAGCCTATGCCCACATCGGTGCCAGGTAGGGTCAGGCGCTGGGCATCCCGCATTAGCCAGGCCCACAGTTCCATGCCCCGCGCTCCAGTGGCTTCAGCATAGAGGGCGGCAATGCCTGCCACATGGGGGGTGGCCATGCTGGTGCCGCTAATGCTCAAATAACGGTCTGGCATGGGCCAGGTGGAATGAATATCCACACCGGGTCCGGCAATATCCACCTGACCCCCGTCTAGGTTGATGGTGCCGTTGGAAAAGGGGGCCACCTGGAGCTGGTTGTCCAGGGCCGCCACCGCCATCAGGGTGGGGGCATTGGCGGGGTAACCCACCGGATTTGGGGGCACCATCCGCCCACCGGTGACCCGATCGGTGCTTTCATTCCCGGCCGCCGCAATAATGAGGGAGCCATTGCGCAGGGCCCGCTGCCCCACCCGCTCATAGATGGGGGAGTAGGTGTCACCGGGCTGGGTGGGGGCACCCAGGGACATGGAGATGATGGCACAACCATTATTCACCGCCCACTCAATACCGGCTAAAATGCCGCTATCGGACCCAGAACCTCGATCGCTGAGCACTTTGCCAGCGAAAATATCAGCATTGTAGGCAATGCCATAGCGGGGTAGCTCGGGCGAGTCCTTGGGGCCACAGGCGGTACCAATGCAGTGGGTGCCGTGGCCATTCCTATCTTGCACCGCCTCTCCATTGATAAACGATCGGCTTTGGATCACACGGCCGGCAAAGTCAGGGTGGTCCAGGTCCAATCCCGTATCTAATACGGCCACCTTAATGCCTAAACCGCTATAGGTTGAATCTAGGACTCGAGTGGCCTTGAGCCCCCAGGTGGCTTTGCAGTCGTTAAAATCTGGCGAATCTACCTGATGTCGATGGGCCGCCTGCTGTCCCTGCTGGGGTTCCACCTGGTCATAGAGGTGGGTCGTTGCGTCGCGGTAACCTCGCAGGTAATCTGCGGATAATCCCCGTTGGCCCAGGGCATATAGCACCCGTTCTGGTTGGATAGCCAAGAGACCGGTGTGGGCGGCTGTACTGGCGCGTACTGACTGGGCCTGATCCGGGTCAAGGGGAACCACGGCCACGCCCAATCGATCGAATACGGACGCGTTGGGGCTATCGAGTTCTGCGGTGGTAAAGGCGTGGTCCTCAAAATCTGCCGCCCTGGCAATGCCTTGAATGCCCGTGGCATTGGATAGGGCTTGAATCCCTGTGCCCAGGTCTTCCTCCGGTAGAAGTACGAGATAGCGTCCGGTGGTTTCGATGGTCATGTTTCCTCCCAGGTCGTCTGGTGATGGGTCTATGGATAGGTGTCTGGTGATGGGTATCTATGGATGGATTTTAGTAGATTGCCATGGGGCTGCTGTCTAACAATCTCGCCCTAGAATCCATACAATGTGTCAGAAAAAATTACGTAATTGCCTATACAAAACTTAGCCTTCTTGGCCCCGGCAACCCCCCTAGCGAACCTGGCTGGTGAACCGGCTAGCGTCCCCCGGGGCCATAGCGCCAGTGACGCCACGCCATGGCCATGGCCCGTCGCGTAAACCAGAGATATAGGCCGGTACCGAGGCCCAGCCCTAGGACGAGGGTCCAGCGTTGAACCATAATCGCGGCCCAGGCCCAGGTACCTAATCCAAAGGCCGCTCCATAGGCACATAGGCCGCTGGTCAAGGCGATCGCAACTTGCCAAAACCTGGCCCTGGCTATGCCTAATCTGCCCCCCACCAGGCACCCCACCACAGCGCCCGTGATGGCCCACTGGGCCTGTTGCCCGGTCAGTTGGCCCAGGGTATAAAACCCGAGGATGGCCAGGGACGCGCCCCCGCTGACTAGGCCCGTCAGGCGCTGGGCCATAGTCGTCTCTGAGAACGGTAGGGATCTGAGGCCTGCCGCCGTGCCTGCCGCGATTAAGAATCCTTCTAATGTTAGGGCTAAGCCCCATTTGGGACTGCTGGGGGCCAGACCCACCACACTAAAAACCAGGCTACTAATGGCGTGGAAGGAGAAAAGTGCGATCGCAATGAGCCCCGCATTATGCACCATCGCTTGCCAACGTAGACAATAACCAGCCTTGTGACCCATAGAAAAAACAGTGACATCCCTTGGCGATGTTAACCACAGTATTTCAAAATTGCGCACTATAGCTTGGAGCCCATGGGTGAGGCCATAGGTGATTTCTAAACAGGTTAGGTAGTAACAGCTATGGGCGCAGCAAACGGCTGTCAGCCGTTTGCTATATTTGGCTAAGCTATGGCCGAAAGCACTGGACAACGATATGCCCCATTGGCGTCAAGCAAAAGAAAGCGCGATTTGGCTGGGGTTGTTAATGCCATTAGTTCTATACGGAGCCAACAGTTTACGGCGTCCCAAACCCGCTATCCTAGTTGACCAACCCCTCTTTCAAGGGATTGTCTATAACCGTCAAGTAACAGATCGGCCCCGACCCCAGATCATTCACATTATCGAGATTGATCTGACCGCCCCCGGCCTAACGCCCCTTGTCACCCCCGGTTATCAAGGAACCGCCTTGAACCCCAAGGACCAAAAAAAATGGGAATCCGTGGCCCAGCGCACCTCAGTATTTGTCAAAACCCATGGACTACAGCTAGGGATCAACGCTAATTTTTTCTACCCATTTCGAGAAGTCACCCCGTGGAACTATCGCCCCAATTCTGGGCAGTTCGTCAACCTCGTCGGACTATCAATATCCAATGGGCACCAGGTGTCAGAGGGGCATGCTGATTGGCCAGCCCTTTGTTTTATGGAGCAGCAGGCTGAACTGAACCGCAATGGCGAATGTCAAGATGGGACGCACCAGGCCGTCGCCGGTAATCTCATGCTGCTGGAAAATGGTCAGCCCACTGAAGATGTCAAAACCCAACTTGTCCATGAAGGCCATAAGCCCTATCCCTTTAATGTGGCAGCCTTAGATGCCACAGGCACCAGACTGTGGCTAGTGCAAGCCGATGGCAAACAACCCCTTTATACCGAAGGCATGACCCTGGGAGAAGTGACCGCAATGGTTCAATCCCTAGGGGCCGACAGGGCGCTGCGTTTAGATGGCGGTGGGTCAACGACGGCGGCAGTTTCCATCCAGGGTGACATCGCCCATCTATCCACCGCCACTAGCCAGCTAGAAAACTCCACGGTTCTCCAGCTACTCAATGTTCCTAGCCATGCCAAAGTCCCCGGACAAGAACGTCCGGTGGCCAATCATTTAGGTTTCTTTGCCCAACCGTTAGAGCCTTAAATAACCAGGTCTTAAGACTTCCTTCAACCCTCTCTCCAGGGCCAAAACCTTTGATTACACTAAGGCATATGAGTAGAGCAATTCAATCACCAGCTGCCAACAGGGGCAATAACCCAGGGTAAGTCTCCTGACACCTGTATTCTCATGCCTGATGGACCATTCAACGTTTACCGTTGTCGATTCAGG
>CALHGI010000731.1 GCA_938029995.1 uncultured cyanobacterium
TTGCCTGGTGCGTTCACACCCACCTGCTCCTCGAACCACCTCCCCCGTTATGAAGAGCTATATACCGAAATGGCAGCCCTGGGCGTTGATGCCGTTTACTGCATCTCTGTAAATGATGCCTTTGTAATGTTCCAGTGGGGCAAGCAGCAGGGAGCTAAGAATGTCAATCTGTTGCCCGATGGCAACGGCGAATTTACCCGTAAAATGGGCATGTTGGTGGACAAGTCCAACATCGGTTTTGGTATGCGCTCCTGGCGTTATTCCATGGTGGTTAACGACATGACCATCGAAAAGCTGTTTGCTGAGTCTGATTTTGGTGACAATTGCCCCACCGACCCCTTTGAGGTTTCTGATGCTGACACGATGTTGGCCTACCTGAAGGGTGTTGATGCTCCTGGCGTTTCTGCACCTCGTAAAGAGTTTGTTGGCTAAGCTCCAACACAACTAGGACCTGAGGGTTAAATTTAGGTCAATGGATAGAAGGCAAGGAAGGCTAAATGTATCGTCTTCTTTGCCTTCTGTCTGTTTTGTAACTCAAAATCAATCTTCGCTGATTTAGGATATGGGCCGATCTTGGCATGATGCGACCCATCTGAATGTTTCAGATGCAATCGTTCTAAGGATCGGGCCGTTAAGGCCGTTTGTGCCATGGCTGGGGACAACAGCACACCCGAGTTTCCCCTAACCGACGTATTCCAACGAATTAACAATTGCTGAGGGCAGGTTAGCAATCTATGAAATTATCTAGTGCAAATATTGAAAATCATCTAGACACCCTATACGACGCCATTGTGGTGGGCGGGGGCATGGGGGGCCTGTCGGCCGCTATTTATTTAGCCCGTTACGGTCTTAAATGTCTGGTGATTGAAAAAGGTAAGGGGCGCTCCCTATGGATGCAGGACACCCGTAACTATTTGGGGCTAGATCCCAACACGCCGGGGCGCAATATTCTTAACCATGGTGTGAAGCAGTCCCTGGAATGGGGGGCGGACCACCTGCGGGCCTTTGTGGAAGATGTGACCGACGAAGGTGAGACGTTTGCGGTCAAGGTCAAGGTGGGGAAGAAAAATAGTAAGTTCTATACCCTGCGTAGTAAGTATGTGATCGCGGCTTCTGGTGTGATTGACGTTTTGCCTGAGCTGGAGAATATGCAAAATGTCTATGATTATGCGGGGTATACCCTCCATGTGTGCATGATCTGTGATGGCTTTGACATGTGGGACCAGAAGGCTGTGGTGATGGTTAGCCGGGAGTCTCAGATTAATGTGGCCTTTGTGCTGAATTGGTTTACGCCATATATTTCGGTGCTCACCAATGGTTTTACGGTGGGTGACGAGATGAAGCAAAAGTTAGCGGACCATGGGTATCCTTTGTATGAAGCCCCCATCGCCCAAATTTTGGGTGAAAATCATAAAATGAGCGGTGTGGAGCTACAGGATGGCACCGTTGTGGAAGCTACCACCGGTCTGATCAACATGGGTTCGATCTATCACAATCAGTATCTTAAGGGGATTGAGGGGCTGACGTGGGATGGGGAAAACTTGGTCACGAATACGATGGGCCAGACTACCCATGATCGTATCTTTGCCGTTGGGGATCTAAAACAAGGCCTGAACCAGGTGAGTGTGGCCGTGGCCGATGGCACATTGGCTGCGACTCAGATTTGGCGCTATATTCGACGTGCTAGCACTCCCCGTAAGTGGGACGAAAACCTGATGTCAACGCCTGTTTAGACTGGATGGGGCACTGTCCGAACCTAGATTTGGGCTGGAGATCCATCGGGTATGACGTGCCTAGCTTCTGAATCGGTCTATCCTGACTAGGTGGACTGTCTATTTATTCGCTTATGCCGTGGATCCGTATTGCCAGTGGTGGAGTTGCGATCGCAATTGCCCTCTTAATGATCATATTAGGGGGGTGGTACTTCACCATTGGATTCGGCATTATCGTCTATCTTGGACAGCTAGAAGTCTTTGCCCTAACCAAGGCCAAGGGCATTAATGCCGCCGTTAAAACCACCCTCATCGTCAGTCAGGTCTTACTCATTTCGGCCCACATCGCTCCCCCCCTCAGCGATGCAATCCTATCCTTAGCCGGCACCTGCATCTGTTTTTACGTCCTGTTTCAGCCCAAGTTCGCCACCATTGCCGACGTGGCCACTTCCATTTTGGGCCTGTTCTATGGCGGCTATCTCCCCAGCTTCTGGATTCGGCTTCGAGATTGGGAAAGCCCCGTGACGAATCTCCCCCTCGGCGGCTACTGGCCCACCGATTGGAGTTTAGAGAGTCTACCCATCGGCCTGATCCATACCCTATTGGCCTTTGTCTGCATCTGGGCCGCAGATATCGGTGCCTACGCCGCAGGCCGCGCATTTGGCCGCACCCCCCTGACGAACATTAGCCCCAAGAAAACGGTGGAAGGCGCGCTCTGTGGCATCAGCGGCAGCCTGATGGTGGGGCTTACGGGAGCCTGGGTCATGCAGTGGCCCCTATGGTGGATTACTGGCCCCGTCTTTGGCACCATTATTGGTGTTTCCAGCCTGCTGGGTGATCTGACCGAATCCCTGATGAAACGCGACGCCGGTGTAAAGGATTCAGGCACCCTAATCCCTGGCCATGGGGGCATTTTAGACCGCACCGACAGTTATATTTTTACCGCGCCCCTCGTGTTCTATTTCATCACCCTGTTGCTGCCCACACTGCCAGGGATTTGGCCGGGGAGTTAGGGTTGCACCATAATGCGGCACTGGCAGACTAACTGGTCATTTTCGATGGCTAGGGCCTGCAACTCAGTTTGTTCTCCTAAATTCCAACCAAAGCCGCTCAGGGCCTCGCTATGGATTAAAGCACCAGAGGGTAGACACCAATCAGCCTGGGTGAGCTTGAGAATATGCCCCTGGTTAACCTCGATATTGCCCTGCAAACAGAGTTCTGTGGGACCCGGCTGTGTGCCCTGCTCTGCACCTTGTTCCAGCCCTGGACGCATGAGCAGATGTAGCCTCAATCCGGTGCCAGCGGTTTGCATTTTGGACTGGTACTGGGTTAAATCCTGCAATGCCATGGTGTCGGGGCCATAGTGGGTCGCAACTTCTGCGGCCACATCGTCCCTGCTCAGAAGAGTTTGCCAAAAATCCAGCAGTCCATCCGCTAGCACTGACGCGGTCGAAGACGCAGCCAGATCCTCCCCCGCAAAAACCACTTGCCCCTCAATGGGAAACGCTTGCTTTAGCCGTAGGGGCTTGCCCCGTAAAACCTGCCCAATATTGATTTGAATATCACTGGCGTGCACATCGACATCCGTAATGCGCACGCCTTGATATACCGCCCGTTGGGCTGACAAGGCCAGCCCGGGGATTTGGCCTGACAGTACCTGGCGGTCAGTGGCCTGAATCTCAAATTTCAAATCCCCAATGTCATCGAGCTGGGTTTGCAGCCAGAACTTAACCGCCACCGGCAGCACACGACTAATCAAACGGCTGCCTCGGGGGGGGGATGGGGATGGAGTCATGGCTCTGTGCTCAACAGGTCTAGCCCCAATCATTGCATACCCCACGGTGGGTAACCCTAACGGACAACGATCCCCATGAGTCATGATTCCATGACTTAATTCTGTCTTGAATTCCGGCTGATCCCCTAAATATCATGATTCCATGGCTGAATATTTTCTGAAAGTACTGAAAACTCGATGACAAAATGTTTTTGCGGGGAGCATTGGGCTTGATCCCCGTGCCATTTGTTGGCACTATGAATTTTGAAAGCGATCCCC
>CALHGI010000732.1 GCA_938029995.1 uncultured cyanobacterium
GGGGGGATGGGCGGCCTGGAGATAATCGGTGTCGATAAAGCCTTGGTTATTGGCCAGCTTGACCATGTCAGGAGATTGGGCAAAGGTGGCAAATTTTTCTAGGGCTGCTGCGGTTTCGGGGGTATTCCAGCCAAAGCCCACCAAGGGGTTGTTGTGGGGAATGCCAAAGGGAATAAATTCGGTGGATTCGAACCCGGAGACTTCTTTTAGGGCCAAGTAGTTTTGGTATTCCAAGGGGAATGCCTGGAGTTTGGTCTGGTCCCGCAGGAAGAGTTCTTGCAGCTCTAGTGTCGTGGGGGTGGTGATCAGCACCTGGGATTGGAACTGGTCAAACACGGACTTGACCTGGGGAGTTTGTAGCTCGGCGGTGGTGAGGGTGCCCCCATCTTTTTGGTGGCCAGCGGCACGCCAGTAGAGGGTGTAGAGCAGATTTAATGCGGTGGAGCTTTTGTAGGGGTTGGGGTAGGCTACGCTGACTTGGCCCGCTGCGATCGCATTTAACAAACTATCAAACGTAACCTCACCACTACCCTGGAGCTGCTGATAAACATCACCGGGGACCACCCAGCCAGCGGTATTGGCCACGAGCCTCTCCGCGACGGGGGTCACCTGAATATCCTGGCTTTTGATCATGGACACCCAGAGATCATTGGAGGGGCTATAGCCATTGGGCTGGACAACCCCGGCCCCAATCAGGCGGGCGGCGGTTCCGGAGGCGATTTTACGGATGCCGACTTGAATAACTTGGCCAGAGCTGCTCTTTTCCTGCCGTTGGTTAAAGGCCTCGGCCACTTCCACCAGCCAACGTTCATTTTGTCGGTCAATGTTGGCCTTTTCTGAGGAGCTATAGATTTCTAGATAGACCTGGTTGGCCTTGGGGGAGGCTCCATATAGGGGAAAGTTGTCAATATCTGGCAGGGGGTCAGCGATTTGGTCGACGGTATAGCGGCTGGCGACGTCGTCGGAAACTAAATTGCTGGCCACGTTGATGCGGGGCAGAACAGACTTTGTGAGGGCTTTTTGGGCCGTTTCTAGGGAGTTGACGGGGGACTGACAGCCGCCCATAAACCCCAAACTCAGGGTAAAGACCAGCCCGAGGGCAACGCTAAGGAGCTGGCGGTAGGTGCGGTTGGGAAGCAGTTTTTTGAGCATGGAGTGTGTGGAGGAAATAATGACAGCGGGGGCAGACCATGGGGGACCTGCCGATGTAGGCCCTGTGGGGTTAGGTTTCTAAAATTTCCTTATTGGCGGCAATGAGAATTTCTAGGCGCTGGGGTAAGGGGGTATCCCCCTGGGCAAGACTGGCTAAGGCCACCTGGTCTTGGAGCTGTTGCAGCTGCCGGTGGGTTTGCTCCATGCGATCGCAACTTTGCTTTAGCTGCTTTTTGGCCATTTGTTGGTAGGTGGGGGTTTGAATCTGGGCCTGCACCTGGAGACCGTCGGCCACCTGCTGGGCTAACTCCACCACGGTGTAAAGGGCTTCGAGCAGTTCGGCGCGCAGGGTGGATTCGCGATCGCAAATGCCCATGGCAAACCCTTGGGACTGCAAAGCCCAGTCCTTGACCGGCTGCCAAGTTTGGTAGCTATCGCGGGCCACCTGGGCCTGGATGGCATCAATCCGCCTGGCAAAGCTTGCCGCATTCAGTAGATCCGTATCATCGTTTTCCCCCGTTGGGGACACACCATAGCCCGTGACCCAGCTACCCACCATGACCGTGGCCACAGCACCCCCACCCACCCAGGCCACCGGGCGGTTCCCAGCTAAGGAAATCAACAGACCATATCCCAGGGCCGTTCCCAATAGTAATCCATAGGTCTGGGGGTGTCGTCCTAGGGCTGGCCAATTAATGGACATAGGGGTTATGCGCCTCCATGCGCTACGGATCTAATATCCTGTAATCACGTTGGTCGATGTTACTTGCTCAATGGTAATAGAAGGTGTTACGGGACAGTGATAAATTGCTAAGCCTTACTGAACCCTGGGATGATTTTTCATCGGCGAATGCCAGACCATCAGCCCCTATGGCAGACCGTTTTATCTTCTCAATCCCTAGGGTTGTATTGCTTGTCTGTAGTATTTGCCAAGGTCACCCACAAAAATTATCCCCACCGGTTAAGACCATCCCTATTTCACCGTAAATTCTTGGCTGATCAGCATGGGCGGATCCGTCTCAAACAGGAACTCACTGTAGTCAGCCAAATCATCCATCCCCAGCAGGGATAAGGTCACTTCTGCAAAGAGCCATACCAATAGTCGACCCATGGTAAATTTCCATCGAATGTTCATAAAACTCTCCTCGGATGACTATTTCATCGTAGGTACAGCCCTGATTAGGCCGACCATAACGGGAGTTATTCATTCTTTTCTGGGGATGTAATATATTGCTTGGTGCCCATGGTTTATCCCATGGCCGATCGCTGAAAGCGTTAGCTAGTAACGGCACTAAGCCTATCCAGACTGGCTAGAAATTCTAGGTGGGGTGATGTACGCAATAAAAAACCGGCCATCCAGGCCCCACACCAACGCCATAACAACAAGTCGCTATACGGTTTGGTAGGGCCAGCGGTGGCCGATTCAGCTGTCAAGCGTTGATGCACTTCAAGGGTAAATCCCAATATCACTGGAGGCCGTTGTTGTCACGGTTGTTGTCCACTGTTGTCTCCACTATGGTTAGGCCAAGGGAAGAAGCGGCAACGGCCATTTGATTAATGTCACTTGCTCAATGGTGATATGGGGTGACCTGCTGACCATAAGGTAACCCTCCATAGGGTTATCCCCTTCATAACCATGGTTATGAATCTAGATAGTTAATGCTTCTAGCCCCGATGAATAGGCGGTTTTATCGCTATGATAGGGCCACCGCTGGCCTAGGGATTTATCCTGCGCCAAGCGCCCAATTCCCGCTGTTTGCGCTTACAGGGTCTCCAGTCTGGCCCATGCTTTTTGCTGTCGATCATCACCATTCTATTGATCATCCCCATGCACCTAAAATCTCCTACCCGGATGCATTGGTTCCCCCTTATCTTCTTCAGCAGTCTGTTGAATTTTCCGGTCCACAATGCGTGGGCCCCATCTTCACACTGGTCCATCCCTCCATCGCTGTTCGAATTGTGCCTATGAAGGGCTCATCTAGTCGTCGGTGCTGGCCCGTGGGGG
>CALHGI010000733.1 GCA_938029995.1 uncultured cyanobacterium
CCTTCTCCCACTGGTCGGGGGCAATAAACTCAAAAAAATTGGTCTTTAGGGCCAAAATAGCCCCATCATCATCCAGTTTGCAATAGCTGCCAAACACCGCTTCTGAGGCCGAATAGGTACCGCCAAAAATGGGAGTCTCCCCAAAGTATTCGGTAAAACGCTCGAAATAAAAGTCGGACGGTCCCCCCCGGGCCGTAATTAAAAAGGCTAAATGGGGCCACACATGGCGCGGTAGCAGGCGGCCGTGGTGGGTCAATAGCGTTTGCAACTGTTTGGCCCGTTCCGGTTGGGGCGATAGTCGGGCCTGTAGGCGATGACGCAGGTCTGGTGCCAGGTCGATGTCCTGGGAAATGCTGCCCCGGCCAATGTCATCGACTAGGGCCGGGCCAAACCGTTCTAAATAGGTGCAGAGCTGCAGCATAATCAGGGGAAAATTGGCCGCTAGGTAAGTCAAACGCTCCTGCTGTAGGCCAAACAGCAGGCATACATAGTTGCGAGCGGCTGTGTTGCTGATTAAAAGCGCATCATAGGGTTGGGCAAACAGCTGGTTAAACACAAACGATGGGGTGGTTCTGAGCTGATTGCCGCTGACGTGGCCATAGGTAATATTTCCCTGCTCGGTTTGGCCCAGGGGCGTAATCAGGGTGGTGAGCAGGAGCTGCCCGACGGATTGGCCCCTGGCCTGGGCCTGTTCAAAGGCATACCCCATGGCCACATCGTTGGCATGGGCTCGGGTTTGCTGCACCCGCTTGGTAATGGGCACCAATTTGCGGCTACCGGTGGAGCCACTGCTCATGTTAAAGACCTGCACCGGCAGCGGCGACACCACATTCGTTTCCCCCGCCGCCGCCCGCTCAAAGTATGGCCCATAGCCATCGTAGTTCCAGCGGGGCACCTGCTGGCGAAACTCCTCAAGGGTACTCACCTGATTAAGCTTGAGTGCCTGGCCCAGGGCCGTTCCTTGCTGCTCCTTGAGGAGTTTCTGTAGGAATTTGGCCTGCAGGGTTTGGGCCTGGGGTAGCTGGCGAGTAAACGACCGCTGCTGCCATTGGGCAGCCATGGAAAATAGGGATAGTACAGGTGAAGGCACAGATGGCAAATGCGTTAGGGGAACTGGACCAAGGATGCAAAGCTATACTTTACAATTTGTCTTGTGTTCGTAAAAATATTTCACAATAATAGGATGAAGCCGTGACCTTATCGGTTCGCGTTTACCTTTGCCCGCATCCTTCACGGAGTACCTAATGCCCCTGTCGCTCGTTTTTGCCCTTAGTTTTGTGGCTGCCTTTGTGTTTGCTAGTTTCGTTGAGTACTGGCTCCATCGGCTCATGCATGTGTCCCCTAAGGTTGGTCAGCGCCATCGCGATCACCATCGGCGTAATGAGGGCCAGGGCGTGGTGTGGGAGTTTCGCGATTATGTCTTGGGCAGTGCGATCGCAATGGCCATCCCCTTCATCTTCTCCCTCACCGTAGGTCTGGGCTGGGCCCTCGGGGCGCTGGTCTATTCCGGTTTTTCCGCCTATGCCCACCAGCTGCAGCACGAAAACCCCCGCAAGTGCTTCTGGATGAAAATGCCCGTCCACTATGTGCACCACAAGTACGGCATGTGGCACCACAACTTTGGCCTCGCCGTAGACTGGTGGGACCATATCTTTGGCACCTACAAGCCCGTTGAGTGGCCCGTTGAAGACGACCTGCCCGAACTATCAATGCTGGCCGTCCGCTGGTGGTAAGGGGGTGTCCCTAACGGCCAAAGTTCTCATAGTTTTCCTTCGCCTGCTTCACCTGGGGTGACAGGGCTAAGAGTTGAGAAACAGCGGCGTTGACCCAAGACAGCGGCAACCCAAAGGGGCGCTCAATGTCCAAAAACAACACCACCCGATAGCCATCGGTGTCGTTCCACACCTCGTGGTAATAGGTATCATCAAAAATCAGGCTTTTCCCCTCTTCCCAATGGGTGATGGTGCGATCCACACGAATCCGACAGGCCTCTTTCGGTTCAGGGACCCGCAGTCCCAGGTGATAGCGAATCAGCCCCTTATGTTTGCCCCGATGTTCCGGGATATGTTTGCCCGGTGCCAAAATCGAAAAAAAGGCCACCTTTAAGCCTGGGATATCCTTCAGTAGCGCCCAGGTTTGGGGACATTGTTCACAGTTTTTAGTCGCCTTAAACCCAAACGTACAGAAGTAGTAGGTTTTCCACTTATTGTCTGGGCTAATGCGATTTTGGCGCGGCATAATGTCCTGGAAGCTGGGCAGGGCATTAACCTCCGTCAATACCTGGTCCAACTCCTGACGAATCACCAACCAATGTTCTTCCAGGTGAGCGGCCCAGGGAAATGTGTCCGCCGGAAAAATGGGCCTATTCCCCAAGGGGGATGACTCTCCTAACCAGGCTTCAAACCTTCTATACCAGGGACGATCAAACACTGGGTGCTGAGGGGTGTCTGGGCTTTGGGGCGGAGTAATCTGCATACGCTACTACATGAAGGCAATCTGAGGGGCAGTTTTAAGGGGTAATCTAAAAAACAGCTAAAAACCTGGAAAAAACCGTAGTTACATCAGTCAGTGTAAAAATATAGTATCTGGTTAGGTTCTCATCCTGGCATCCTTCCCTAAACCCCCGTTGACCTATGAAATTGCTTTTGCTTTCCGTCCTTAGCACCTGGGCTCTTTCCGTGGCTCCGACCATGGCCCAGGTGATTCCCGCCGAAAATACCCCCGAAGTGGGAACCACCGTCAACCAAGACGGTTACTCCATTTTGCTTGGGGACAGCGCCGATCGCATGGAGTTAGAATGCCGGGCCTACCTAGCCATCAGCTTTCCCAATGGCATTATCGATCCGGCCTACCTGCGTGAAGACCTAGAAGCCACCTTTCTCGAAGCCGGGCGGCGGGGTGGCATTGCCCCTAACACCCTCTACGATTCCAGTGAAGTCATTGCCAACCGCGTCGGTGAATTAATGGAGCTGAGCGGTCGAGCCGATGATGTGGAGTCGGGGCTAAAGCTACAGTTTCTCTACGAAGAGATGGAAGAGTTTGTGTGTGAGCGATTGGCCAAGGGATAGTTAAGCCATCGTTCTGATGGTCAAGGGACCTAAGCAAAGAGAAAAACCCGCCAGCCCATGGGCCGGCGGGTTTAAGTTTTAGGCCCCATGCTTCTCAGACCTGGGGCTCAGACCTGGGGCATTGATGGCTTAGCACCACCGTTGTTGGCCATCGTTTTCAGCCATCACCCATGGCTGGGACGGCCCGATGGTTAGCTATCGCTATCGAATGACCAGTTCAGAATGTCGTGGTTATTCACCAAGCCACCCGTACCGGCACTAAAGCCCACATAGGCGTCAGCGCCTAGGATGTTATCTAGGGCGACGTTGTAGGACAACACTGCGTCCAGGGGTTTGACACCATTGTTAGAGAGGTAAACCGATAGGGCATCGGCGGTGCCATCGTAATCAATCCAGGCGGTCAGGGTACTGCCGCTATTTAAGTCCAGCGTAGTATCCGCATTGAACAACGCGTTGCTCGTGTCGCCATCTTGCAAGATTGAAATATGGTTGTTGTTCGGGTCACCCACCCCTAGGTAAGTGTCGAACTCAATGGCCAGGCTATTGCCGATGCCGCCGTAGCCCACACCACTACCGGCCGCACCGACGGCATCCGCGCCAGCGCCGCTACTTTGTAATACAAAGGCAAAGCCGTCGGCCCCGTTGGTGCCCTGACCACCGGTAATCTGGAACTGGAACTGGGTGGAGAAACTGGTGTTGCCAGTTACCTGGAGTGTTTGATTAAGGAAGGCCGTGCCTGTTTGGGAGTTGGCCGCTGCGGTTAACCGTAGGTCGCCGTTGTTCCCGGTTGCATTGCCATTCAGATTGAGGCCAGCGGTGTTGCTAAAGTCATTAAAGGACGCAGTGAGATTGCCTGGCTCCGTATCGTCGGGGTCCCATCGGAAAACACTGCCAGACACTAGGTTCACCCCATAAAGCCTGTTGTCTGGCCCCATTTTCATGTCCACAACATAGCTGACATTCGAATCAAACACCTGGACATTCGTCACCTGGCGACTGCTATCTAACGTTGCCGCATATAGGGTGCCATTGATAACATCCCCAAACATGAGGGTGTTGCTGTTGTAAAAGTCACCCACCATGATGGAGTTGGCACTGTCGGGTGCCCCATGGGTGCGAGACAGGAGCGGTAATAGGGCTGCCGTATCGCCGGGGTTATTGCGATTGCCATTGTTATAGAATGCGACCGCTTGGGCTAAGTCCTGGTAACCACCGGTGGGATTAGGGCCTTCTAGGTAGGGCCAACCAAAGTTGGACCCCGCTGGGCCTGTATTGATCTCTTCCCACGTAACCCAGCCCACATCGCCGATGACGGGTAAGTCAGTGACTGGATCAAACGCAAACCGGAACGGGTTCCGTAGACCCGAGTAGAACACCTTGGATTGGTTGCTGTCACCATCGCCGTTATAGAACGGATTGGTGGCTACCCCTTCCCCCGTAATGGGATCAATGCGTAGCAGTTTACCCGACAGGTTGTTAATATCCTGCACCCGGACGCCCCGGGGATCGACAAAGTTGTAAGCTGTGCCGTCTCCATTGGTCAGATATAGGTAGCCATCGGCTCCAAATTCCAAATCTCCAATGGAGTGGGATTCACTATCGGTGGCTAGATAGTCCCGAATGTTTTGGTTTTGAATCCCAGGCCGGTCAGGATCGTTGTCTTGGGTGCCGGTCTCTATTTCGCTGGCCGGAGCGGTAATGGTTGTTCCGTTGACGATACCAGAGGGGACAATGGAGTTATCCCCGGTACTGTTGCTCGTGGGGCTGCTGGTGTATTCCCAGGTGCTATTGCTGCCAGCCAGCACCACCAGACTATTGGGGTCCGCCACCATGGTATTGGGGTTGACGGTGACGCGAACTAGGCGCGATGGTCGATTTCCATTGCCGTCGGGGCCGCCCAGACCGGTTCTCCCCGCTGTTTCCGGCGGATCATAGGTGTGGAGCAGGTACACATAGGGGTTGCTGGGAAATTCTGGATGAATGGCCAGGCCCAGTAGGCCGCGATCGCGCGTGCCATTGACCTGTGCTGAAATATCAATCAGGGGTGTGGAGCTTAAAACACCATTGTCAATCACCTTAACTGCGCCACCCTTTTCCGCCACTAACAGGTAGCGACCGTCCGGGGTCCAATCCAAGGTGGTGGGTTGAGTTAATCCGCTAACGGTGGTTGTGCGGGTTAAGTTGCCCAGCCCCAAATCGTTATCGAGAATACTAATCGTTGTGGTCTGTTGCGCCCCTAGGTCTGCATTGGTCGCACTTTCCAACGATAGGGAAAATGTCTCGTTCCCTTCCGTCAGGCTATCTTCCAAAATGGGAATGTCAATGGTGCGAGACGTTTGACCCGTTGCAAAGTTGATGGTGCCAGAGGTTGGGCCGCCATAGTCTTCTCCCAAGGTTGCCGTGCCATTGCTAATGCTGTAGGTAACAGATGCTGTTGTATCTGTATTCCCACTGCGCTGGACCGTCACCGTGGCTGATCCGCTAGATTCTGCCACATTGAGATTGGCCTGGGCCAGGGATATGGTGGGCAGGGCATCGTCATCTAAAATGGTGACCAGCTTTGTGCGGGGTGCCCCTAGGGTATTGCCTCCATTGGGATTTTGCAGGCCAATGCCAAAGGACTCATTCCCTTCGCTGATGGTGTCATTTACGATGGGAATGGTAAAGGATGCTTCGGCGGCCCCCGGTGCAAAGACAATTTGGCCGGTGTTGGGTCGTCCGTCAAAGGTGGGTCTGATAAAGTCCACATCACCCGTGGCCGAATTCTCCCCCAGTTCATTCAGGGTATATTCGACGGTGGCCTGGTCTTGGGTTCCGCCCGTGCGTACGGCGGTGACCGTGGCAACACCCGCTGCCTCATTCACGAAGAGGGTATTACTGTTTTGCAGGGCAAAGGTATAGGTTTCAGCGGGGGGCTCGCCTGTATTGCTAAAGAGCTGAGACTGGGGCACAATTTCGGCGACTTGACTATCGCTGGACCAGGCCAGCTCGGCAACGGCCCCCCCACCGTTCTCGTAGTAATCCATGCGGATGTCGTACTTTTGCCCCGCCTGTAGGGTGATGGTGCCCGTGTGGTTGGTGGGTGCCTGGTCGACAAATTGATCGATAATCAGCTGGTTGTTGACCCACAGGCGGACGCCATCGTCGGAGGTGGTGCGGAAGGTGTAGGTTTCCGAGAATCGCGGTTCAACCTGGCCGGTCCATCGCACCGAGAAGGTATCTGCTCCAATGTTGCTGGCTGGAGAGCCGCTGCCCCAGTTGAAGTCCACGGTGGCGTCTGTGCGGGTCAGGGCCAGATTGGTAAAGTTCTGGTTGTTATAGTATTCAGCCTTGAGGCCATCGCCATCGCCATTAGGCGGCGGTTCTGGCTCGTCTGTATTACTAAAGAGCTGGGATTGGGGCACAATTTCGGCGACTTGACTATCGCTGGACCAGGCCAGCTCGGCAACGGCCCCCCCACCGTTCTCGTAGTAATCCATGCGGATATCGTACTTTTGCCCCGCCTGTAGGGTGATGGTGCCCGTGTGGTTGGTGGGTGCCTGGTCGACAAATTGATCGATAATCAGCTGGTTGTTGACCCACAGG